>JANOJW010000605.1:0-9351 GCA_031418955.1 Hyphomicrobiales bacterium
AGGGCAGGGTTCCGGCGGATGGCCTCGGTGTAGTCGGCGATGGCCCGGTCGCGAGCGCCGAGCTTGGCGTGGGCGAGGCCCCTATTGAAGTGCAGGTTGGGGAAGTCGGGTGCCGCACTAAGCGCGGCCTCGAAGTCCTTCAGCGCGCGCGCTGCCTCGCCAGCCAGCAACCAGACCGAGCCGCGGTTCGACAGGGCGCGAGGATTGGCCGGCTCCTTGGCGACCGCGTAGTCGCAGTCGGACATGGCCTGCACCATCTCGCGCTTTGCCGTGTGCGCCGCGCACCAGTCGACCGGGCTTTCGGCGTGTGCGGGATCGTGGGGCGTCGCGATTTGAGCGTGCATACTCCCGGATGCCGTCACGATCAAGACCGCGATGACGGAAGCAAGCTGGACGAATGAGTTCCCCGTCATCATGTTCCGAGAACCAACCGCTGGTGGGAGCCCGGCATACGGGCTCTCTTCAGGAACTTGTGCTCGTAGGACAGGTAGAACAGCACGCCGTATTCGGTGCGCTCGGGCTTGAAGGTGACCGGTGCGCCGACGCCGAGCACAAGTTGTGCATCCGTGAAATTGAAGACGTGGCGAATGCCCGGCGACAGCGTGAACGCACGCTCCTTCTCGATCGCCCCGTCGACGACCTCTTGGTTCCACTCCATCGTGGTCTCAAGCATCAGGTTGGTGTCACGGGGCTGTCTCCATGAGCCACCTGAAGGGCACCTACTTCCGGCACGAGGCCGATGACAAGCAACGCTGGCTCGACGCTGCCGAGGCATTCGACATGTCGTTGTCGGAGTTCATCTTTGCCGCCCCTGATCATACAACAGACGAGACGCCGTCATTCAGGGCCGCATGGACCCGGTGACCTGCGGTTGCGTCGTGGACCGGCCAACAACCTCAATCAGGTCGTGCACTCCGGCCGCATTGCCAAGTCGTTCGAGGTGGCGACAGCGAAGCCGCCGGTACGCGGAAAATTCTATAGGTGTTGCCGGGGTTCAACTGCAGATTGGGTGGCACTATGCGACAGGAGGGTACACGGTGGAATAGTGCCAAATGGCGGAGAGGGAGGGATTCGAACCCCCGGTACCCTTGCGAGCACGCCGCATTTCGAGTGCGGTGCATTCAACCACTCTGCCACCTCTCCGAAGACGACGCGCGACTCGAGGTCGCGGACCGCCCACGCTTCTGCCCGGCCTTGCGGTCGACAAGGCGGGGACGTCGCGCGTCGAGTGTCTAAGGGGAAGTGAAGATGAACGCAACTGCCGTGATGGGGTTAGGCCCCAGCTGCCCCCAGCCGAGACAGCCCCACGGCTTGCGCTTTAGCGATTGATCTCAGGCCTTGCCCGTCGATATAAGGGGCTCGAGCGTGTTACGTGCGCACTCCCGGCCTGCCCGGATCGCCTTCGGGCGGCGGAAGCGGGCCATGTTCGCATGGGCGCGCCGCTTGCCGAACCGATGGCCTTCGCGGGCGTGGCGAAACTGGTAGACGCACTGGATTTAGGTTCCAGCGGCGAAAGTCGTGGGGGTTCAAATCCCTCCGCCCGCACCAGTTCTTGTCGCGACGGGTCGAACGGCCTAGGGGAAGCTGACGAATTTCGAGTTGTACGCGGGAGGTAGCGGAGGCTGCACCCGTTGGACCAGGCAGAGTTGGATCGAGCGACATGGAAGTTTCGGTAACGAGCAGCGAAGGCCTGAAGCGCGAGCTTAAGGTCGTCATTCCGCAGGGCGAGCTCAGCGAGCGATTTCGGAGTCGGCTCGACGAGGTGAAGGACACCATTCAGCTCAAGGGCTTCCGCAAGGGCAAGGTGCCGGCGGGCCACATCCGAAAGGTCTATGGCCGCTCACTGATGGCCGAGGTGTTGCAGGCGACCGTCGAGGAGACGAGCCGCAAGGCCCTCACCGAACGCAACGAGCGCGCCGCCTTCCAGCCCGACCTCCAGTTCCCCGAGGACAAGGAGGTGATGGAGAAGGTGATGACCGGCACGGCCGACTTCGCCTACTCGATGAAGTTCGAGGTGCTCCCCGTCATCGCGCTGACCGACCTGTCGGGTCTAGAGCTCGAGCGGCTGATTGCCGACGTTCCCGACGCGGCGATCTCTAATGCTTTGAACGAACTGGCAAAACGCAACGTGAAGTACGAGGTCGAGGATGGTCGCGAAACCGCCGAGGACGACCAGGTGACGATCGACTTCGTCGGCCGGATCGACGGGGCGGAGTTCGAGGGCGGCAAGGCCGAGGACGTGCCGCTGGTGATCGGCCAGGGCGGCTTCATCCCGGGCTTCGAGGACGGCATCAAGGGCGCCAAGGCCGGCGAGGAGCGCGTCGTCAAGGCGACGTTCCCGGCCGAGTACCCAGTCGACACGCTGAAGGGTAAGGAAGCGGCCTTCGAGGTCAAGGTGAAGGCGGTGGCGAAGTCCGTCACGCCTGCGATCGACGACGAGTTGGCCAAGGGCCTCGGCGTCGACTCGCTCGACCTGCTCAAGGATCGCCTGCGTGCCCAAATCCAGCGCGAGTACGACCAGGTCGCGCGCCAGAAGATGAAGCGGGGCATGCTCGACGCACTCGACAAGGCGCATGCATTCGATCTGCCGCCGACGCTCGTCGACAACGAATTCGACGGCATCTGGACCCAGCTCACGCGCAGCATGGAGCAGGCCAAGAAGACCTTCGCCGACGAAGGCAAGACCGAGGACGAGGTCAAGACCGAATACCGCCGGATCGCGGAGCGGCGTGTGCGTCTCGGACTGGTGCTCGGCGAGATTGGCGACAAAGGCAAGATCGAAGTCACGCAGGACGAGCTGCGCAACGCCCTGTTCGAGCAGGCGCGGCGCTTCCCGGGCCAGGAGAAGATGGTCTATGACTACTTCGAGAAGACGCCGGGCGCCGTGACCCAACTCCGCGCGCCGATCTTCGAGGAAAAGGTGGTCGACCACATCGCCGCCCAGGCCAAGATCACCGAGCGCAAGGTCTCCCACGAGGAGCTTCTGAAGCCGGCCGAGGATGACGCGGCAGCGGCAGCTTGATCTCGCACCGGTCTGTGGTGCAACTGACAGACCTGGACGCCACCTTCGAGTCGCGACCATGAGAATCGGCCGCGCCCAGACACGAGCGTAGACGCGAGCGCCACGCCCATCAGTGCAGGAAGACTGAAATGACCGTGATCACGAGCACCTTCTGGCCGGCCGTCATCGAGCAGACTGCTCGCGGCGAGCGTACCTTCGACCTGCCGTCCCGCATGCTGCAGGAGCGCATCATCTTCGTGATCGGCCCGATCGAGGACGGCATGGCCTCCTCGGTGTGCATGCAGTTGCTCTTCCTCGAGGCGCAGAACCCGAAGAAAGAGATCGCCATGTACATCAACTCGCCCGGCGGCGTGGTGACCTCAGGCATGGCAATCTACGACACCATGCAGTTCATCCGGTGCCCCGTGGCGACGCTGTGCATCGGCCAAGCGGCCTCGATGGGCTCGCTGCTGCTGGCGGCCGGCGCCAAGGGCATGCGGTATGCGCTTCCCAACGCCCGCATGATGGTGCACCAGCCCTCAGGCGGGTATTCGGGACAGGCCAGCGACATCCAGCGCCACGCCGAGGATATCGTCAAGATGAAACGACGACTGAACGAAGTATATGTAAAGCATACTGGTCAAACCTACGAGAAAATCGAGTCGACGCTCGACCGCGACTACTTTATGACTGCTGATCAAGCTAAGGACTTCGGCCTGATCGACCGTGTGTTGTCGAGCCGTGACGAAGTCGACTTCGGCGACGCCAACAAGTCCTGATCGGCCTGGATGATCGGAGCTTGATGACTGTTGTGCGGTTGTCGTCACAGTGCGGCAGGTCTGCCACGCTTGGCGGCAAAGGCATGCATCTTGCTCATGCAGGTCGAGATCTCATTAATCCATTCTTGCTCTGGCGCGCATTGGCGTGCTGAAGTCGGATTAGATGGATTCTCGCGCGGCCCGCGCCGGTTGTGTCGGGTCGCGCATCGCTGTCATGCGTGATGTGCCAATCGCCATCGACCTGCCGCAAAACGGGTGTGAGAGAGCCGGATGCCCAACGAAAAGAACACCCTGTACTGCTCCTTCTGCGGCAAAAGCCAGCATGAGGTGCGCAAGCTCATCGCCGGCCCGACCGTGTTCATCTGCGACGAATGCGTCGAGCTGTGCATGGACATCATCCGCGAGGAGAACAAGAATACCCTCGTCAAGTCGCGCGACGGCGTTCCAAGCCCCCAGGAAATCTGTGGCGTGCTCGACAGTTACGTGATCGGACAGGACCACGCCAAGCGTGTACTCGCAGTCGCCGTCCACAATCACTACAAGCGGCTCAATCATGCCGCCAAGAACAATGACGTCGAGCTCGCCAAATCAAACATCCTTCTGGTCGGCCCCACTGGCTGCGGCAAGACCTTGCTGGCCCAGACGCTCGCCCGCATCCTGGATGTGCCGTTCACGATGGCCGACGCAACCACGCTGACCGAGGCGGGCTATGTCGGCGAGGACGTCGAGAACATCATCCTGAAGCTGCTGCAGAACGCCGACTACAACGTCGAGCGGGCGCAGCGCGGCATCGTCTACATCGACGAGGTCGACAAGATCAGCCGCAAGTCCGACAATCCCTCGATCACGCGCGATGTGTCGGGCGAGGGCGTGCAGCAGGCGCTCTTGAAGATCATGGAGGGCACGGTTGCCTCCGTGCCACCGCAGGGTGGCCGCAAGCATCCGCAGCAGGAGTTCCTGCAGGTCGACACCACCAACATCCTGTTCATCTGCGGCGGCGCTTTCTCTGGCCTCGAGCGGATCATCTCGCGCCGCGGCAAGGGTACGTCCATCGGTTTCGGCGCGACGGTCATCGGCCCTGACGAGCGGCGCACCGGCGAAGTCCTGCGCAACGTGGAGCCCGAGGATCTGCTGAAGTTCGGGCTGATCCCTGAGTTCATCGGCCGCCTGCCGGTGATCGCCACACTCGAAGATCTCGACGAGAAGGCGTTGATCCAGATCCTGACCGAGCCGAAGAACGCTCTGATCAAGCAGTATCAGCGATTGTTCGAGATGGAGAACGTCAACCTCACAATCACCCAGGACGCCTTCAAATCGATCGCCCGCAAGGCCGTAGACCGCAAGACCGGTGCGCGGGGCCTCCGCTCGATCATGGAAAGCATTCTGCTCGACACGATGTTCGAGCTCCCTGCCCTGAAGGGCGTCGAGGAGGTCGTCATCGGTCCCGAGGTCGTCGATGGCGGTGCGCGGCCGCTGCGCATCTATTCTGAGCGCGCCGAGGAAAAAGGTTCTAGCGCCTGAGCCTCTAGCGAACCTTTGTCCCGCCGTGCGTGCGCCGTATTGACGATGCAGCTTGACGGTAACACGGCTTGAATGCGGGGTGGCCGTCCCCAAGTTAACGGCTCGGTCGTGCAGGCGTCGGTGGGCAGGCGTGCGGGATTGAATAAGGCTGTCGGTGCGGCGCCTGGGGGCGTTGCCGGATCGTCGGCGAGTTGGCGCAGGACTTGAACAAGTTCACTTGAAAAAGCGACAAGTTCACTTGAACAAGTTCGACGCACAGTTGGACGCAGTCTGGCCGCGTGCCAGACGCACCGGACGAACGGATGGACGCCATGAGCGACGACATCAAGACCAAAGACAAGGGCCCGGCCCGCGAGATCTACCCGGTTCTGCCGCTGCGTGACATCGTCGTGTTCCCGTACATGATCGTGCCTCTCTTCGTCGGCCGCGAGAAGTCGATCGCGGCCCTCGAGGAGGTGATGAAGGCCGGCAAACAGATCCTGCTCGCCGCCCAGAAGAATGCGAGCGACAATGATCCGGCGACCGGCGCCATCTACGAGATCGGAACGCTGGCTTCACTGTTACAGCTGCTGAAGCTTCCTGACGGCACCGTCAAGGTGTTGGTCGAGGGCACGGCGCGCGCAAAGATCGTGCAGTACACCTCGAACCCTGCCTACTTCGAGGCCGAGATCGAGCGCATCGGAGAGACGGCCGGCAACAAGGACGAGATCGAGGCGCTGGCCCGCTCCGCGGTGACCCAGTTCGAGAGCTATGTGAAGCTCAACAAGAAGATCAGCCCCGAGGTGCTCGGCAACATCAGCCAGATCGAGGATCACTCGAAGCTCGCCGACACGATTGCCTCCCATCTCGCCATCAAGATCGCCGACAAGCAGGAGATCCTCGAGATCAACCGCGTGTCGGACCGGCTCGAGCGCGTCTACACGCTGATGGAGAGCGAGATCTCGGTGCTGCAGGTCGAGAAGAAGATCCGCAGCCGCGTCAAGCGGCAGATGGAGAAGACGCAGCGCGAGTACTATCTCAACGAGCAGATGAAGGCGATCCAGAAGGAACTCGGCGACAACGACGAGCGCGACGACATCTCCGAGTTCGAAGAGAAGATCGAGAACACCAAGCTCACCAAGGAAGCCAAGGACAAGGCGCTGGCGGAGCTGAAGAAGCTCAAGCAGATGAGCCCGATGTCGGCCGAGGCGACGGTCGTCCGCAACTACCTCGACTGGCTGTTGTCGATCCCCTGGGGCGTCAAGGGCAAGGTCAAGAAGGACATCGCCGAGGCGCAGGAGATCCTGGACAAGGAGCACTATGGCCTCGAGAAGGTGAAGGAGCGCATCCTCGAGTATCTCGCGGTCCAGACGCGCACCAACAAGCTCAAGGGCCCGATCCTGTGCCTCGTCGGTCCTCCGGGCGTCGGCAAGACCTCGCTCGGCAAGTCGATCGCCAACGCCACGGGTCGCGAGTTCGTGCGCATGTCGCTCGGTGGCGTGCGGGACGAGGCGGAGATCCGCGGCCATCGCCGCACCTATATCGGCTCGATGCCCGGCAAGGTGATCCAGTCGATGAAGAAGGCAAAACGCACCAACCCTCTGTTCCTGCTCGATGAAATCGACAAGATGGGCTCGGACTTCCGTGGCGATCCCGCGGCAGCCCTGCTCGAAGTGCTCGACCCTGAGCAGAACCACACCTTCAACGACCATTACCTCGAGGTCGACTATGACCTCTCGAGCGTGATGTTCGTGACCACGGCGAACACGCTGAACATCCCGCCGGCCCTGATGGACCGCATGGAGATCATCCGGCTCGCTGGCTACACCGAGGACGAGAAGGTCGAGATTGCCAAGCGGCACCTGATCGCCGAGACTCGAGAGGCACACGGCCTCACGCTCGAGGAGTGGACGGTCGACGACGAGGCGCTGAAGGCTGTCATCCGGCTCTACACACGGGAGGCGGGCGTGCGCTCGCTCGAGCGTGAGATCTCCAAGCTTGCTCGCAAGGCGGTGAAGGACATCCTGGTCGGCGTACGCAAGACGGTGCACGTCGTGCCCGACATGCTGCCAGACTATCTCGGCGTGCCGAAGTTCCGCTACGGCGAAGCCGAGCTCGTTGACCAAGTCGGCGTCGTCACGGGCCTCGCCTGGACCGAGGTCGGCGGCGAGATCCTGACCATCGAGGGCGTGATGATGCCCGGCAAGGGCAAGTTCTCGGTGACGGGCAACCTGCGTGACGTGATGAAGGAATCGATCCAGGCCGCGACCGCTTACGTGCGCTCGCGCTCGGTCGACTTCGGCATCCCCGCCTCGATGTTCGACAAAAAGGACATCCACGTACACGTGCCCGAGGGCGCGACGCCCAAGGATGGCCCCTCGGCCGGCGTTGCAATGGCGACGGCGATCATCTCGGTGCTGACCGGGATTGCCGTGCACAAGGATGTGGCGATGACCGGCGAGATCACGCTGCGGGGGCGCGTGCTTCCAATCGGCGGTCTCAAAGAGAAGCTGCTGGCGGCACTCCGGGCGGGCATCAAGACCGTGTTGATCCCTGACGAGAACGTCAAGGATCTGGCTGAGATCACCGAGGAAGTGAAAGCAAAGCTGCAGATCATTCCGGTTGCCCGGCTCGACGATGTGCTGAAGGTGGCGCTGGTGCGCATGCCCGACCCGATCGCCTGGGAGACCGAGCCGCCGGTTGCTGCGGTCGAAGCTCCCAACGGCGATCGTCCGACCGCGCATTGACGGTCGTCGGCTCCGAACTATCCTCTGACCGACGATCAACCCCAGAGCCGGGTGCCGAAAGGCACTCGGCTTTGTTGCTCTCACGATCAGCTTCGTGAATAATCTCCCGGTATCACGGTGGGGGAGGGCGGCATGCCGAGTGTGGGGCAGGCGCTCGCTATTGGGTTTCCGGTGCTCTGGTCGTTCGTGATCACAGTCGTGTGGGCGACGGTGTTTCTGGGCGTTCGCTGGGCGCTGCTGGACCGGTACGCGCAAAGCGTCGTGTAGCTGCGATTGCCGGTGCTCTAGGTTAGCTTCGGCACGGAGTTGTTTGCGAGCCTCGTTGCCGTCGATCTTTCGGTCGCGCTCGGCTTGGTCGAAGTCTGGCGGCTTGGCAGTGCCGGTAACGATGAAGCTCTCTATCGGATTGCTGCCGTCTTCATGCTGCCGTTGACGTGCTATCTTTGCGTCCTCGCCTTGCTCTACGAGCGGAAGTCGTTCGTGGCGTGGTGGCACTGGAAAACTGCAGGCGAAGACACTACGTCCAGCGAACGGCGTTCATACCAAGCTGATTATGTCCGTTGGTGGGCGCGTGCCGGCGCGTGCCGAGATGGTAAGATTGATCGTTGGTTGGTCGCATCTCGTGTGGATCGCATTTCCCGTGATAGTTGCGGCACTTGCCGCCGTCGCCGCGTTGCCTCTTGTTGCCCAGATCGGAGTTGAGAGGTCTCGACCCAGCACACCTCTGGACGTGCCAGGTAGGTCGTTGGAAGCAGCGGTTGAGAGGTCTCGACCCAGCACACCGCTGGCGGTGCCAGATATTTCGTTGGAAACACTCAAGGAAAGACCCAACTCCAAAGCAAGTGTGGACTGTTCGAGGCAGGCCAACCACAAGCTTTGCCGTTAGCTGAGCTTCAGCAAAAATGTACTTTCTATGTTCCAGCTCCTACTGCGGCGAAAGGCCCGGATTTGCGGGCCTTTGCCGGTGAAACGCCCCAATTTGGGGCTTGACGCCCCGTCCCTTTAATCGTTGTTAACGCCTCGTTGCGGCCGTCTTGGCGCCGCGACGATACCGGCACCCCGAGGCGCGCCTCGGCTGTCAACACACCCGGCGCGGCGCCAGCGGGGCGCCACGTCCCGGATCACCTGCATTCCCGGATCTGACACAAGACGGAGTTCCCATGAGCAAACAGGATTTGATCGACGCCGTTGCGACGGCGTGCGAGCTGACCAAGGACAAGGCGAAAGTAGCCGTCGACACCGTGATCGACCAGATCACCGCCTCGATGAAGAGCGGCTCTGACCTGCGCATCCCCGACTTCGGCACCTTCAAGGTGGCGCACCG
>JANOJW010000606.1:0-6249 GCA_031418955.1 Hyphomicrobiales bacterium
CGGCACGGCGGCGTTGGTCATGGTGACGGGACAGCAGTGGCCAGCCTCCATCTGCGCGGCCATGTAGAGGCCGGCCGAGCGGATCACGTTGGCGCCGGGCTCCCGCACGGCGCCGGCAGACGCCAGGTGGTCCCAGGACCGCGCATGCAGCCCCGCCCCGCAGCTCCGCGCCATCAGCGCATGATAGGCTGGGTGATACTCGATCGTGTCGAGGCGGCGGCCCTTGCTGTCGTGGGTTCGCAGACGCGGTGTGTGCTCATTGGCGGCCCTCGCGAGCGCCGCACTCTCGGCCGAGCCGCACACCGCGCCCCATCTTTCGAGCTCGGAGGCTGGCTGCCCCCCGGCTTCCCGCGTCACGGCTTCGACCAGCACGCGATCGGTCGCAAAGAGGTTCACATCCTCGAACGGCGGCGACTGGTTGGCGATCCCGTGCGTGTCGAAGGGTTGCGGCATGCGGGCGCTCCTGGGACCGCGGCGCGTGGGAGGAAAACGCTACTTCAGGAAATCCGGCGAAATGAGGCTGGGCAGGAACAGCGAGACGGCCGGCCACACGATGACCAGCGCCAGTACGAAAAGCATCGGGATCAGCATGAGCATGACGTCCTTGATGGTGTCGCGTATGCGCATGCCGGCGACCGAGCAGGCGACCATCAGGCAGAGCCCGTAGGGCGGCGTGACGAGCCCGAACGCGAGCGAGACGATGCCGATCATGGCGAAGTGCACGGGGTCCATGCCGACGCCCTTGGCCAGCGGCTGCAGGATCGGTCCGCAGATGATGATCGCGGGGATGGCGTCGAGGAAGCAGCCGACCACCAGGAACACGAACGCCACGAAGAAACCGACGCCGAGGAACCCCAGGCCCCAGCCCTGCACGCCGGCGAGGATGGCATTGGGGATCTTGTAGTAGGCGAGCAGCCAGCCGAACAGCGAGGCGGTGCCGACGCAGAACAGCGCCACACCCGCGAGCTTGCCCGTGTCGAGCAGCGCGCCGTAGAGGCCCTTCAGGTCCACCTCGCGGTAGACCAGCAGCGACAGCACGCCGGCATAAAGCACGGCGATGGCCGCGGATTCAGTCGCGGTGAACCAGCCGAAGATCTTGCCGCCGATGATGATGCCGGGCGTCATCAGCGCGAAGAACGACTTGGCGAGCGCACACACCAGCTCGCGCCAGGTCGCGCGGGGATAGGTGGGATAGCCGCGCTTCACTGCGTAGACGTGCACGGTCGCCATCTGCGCGACGCCGATCAGGAGACCCGGAATGATGCCCGCGAGGAACAAGGCGCCGATCGATGTGGTCAGGATGCCGCCCCACACGATCATCAGGATCGAGGGCGGGATGATCACCGCGAGCACGGCGGAGACGGCGGTGATGGCGACGGAGAAGCTGTCGTCGTAGCCCTCCTTGCGCTGCGCCTCGATGAAGATCTTCGACTGACTCGCGGCATCCGCCGTGGATGACCCGGAGATGCCGGCGAAGAAGATCGAGAGCACCACGTTGATCTGGGCGAGGCCGCCCGGCCAGTGGCCAACCATGGTGCGCGACAGGGTCATCAGGCGGTCGGTGATGCCGCCGACGTTCATCAGGTTGGCGGTCAGCAGGAAGAACGGCACCGCCAGCAGAATGAACGAGTTGTAGGCGTTGAACGTCTCCTGGGCGATGGCCATGACCGACAGCCGCGGCTCGATGAGCAGCAGCGGAATGCAGGCAAGCCCCAGCGCGAAGGCCACCGGCACGCGCAAGAACATGAACAGGAAGAACAGGCCGAACAGGATCATGGCCGCCTGGACGGACGAGAGCACGGTGCCGGTCATCGGCTGCCTCCGATGATGAGCTTGAGGTCGTCGACGATCTGGGGACCGAGAAACAGCAGCCAGGTCAACCCGGTGAGCGGCCACGCCACGTGGATCAGCCAGAGCGGCAACTCGGCGAGCTCGGAGATGCGGTTCCACGCGAACCGCGTGAACTCGAGGCCGGCAATCAGGAACATCACCGCCAACGTCAGCACGCCGATACGCCCGAGCAGGCGGGCGACCGCTTCCCCGCGCGCGCCCAGCCTGGGCAGCAGGTCGACCTCGAAATGCGCGCTGTCGCGGACCCCCACCATGGCGCCGATCATGACCGTCCAGATGAACAGGAAGCGCGCCATCTCCTCGGTCCAGATGTAGTGCGGCAGTTGCAGCGCAGCCGGGAAACCGGTGGTGAAGCGCGAGAAGATCTGCAGCGACACGGGGATGATCAGCACCGCCACGGAGGCGACCAGCAGATGATCGAGCAAGCGCCCGTACGCCGCGGCGAGCCGCCGAAAGAGGCCAGGCTTGGCATCGGCCGTCGATGGCATGCGGTAATCCCCCCAACCGCCGACACACGGCAGACGGAGCCGGCCGGACTTTGCCCACAGTAGCGGAGGTCGGTCACGGACGCCACGGCGGCCAGGCGCCGCGTCGCGCTATTGTCAGCCATTCCAGAGGTCGGGCTTCTTTGGGGGCTTGGGCTACCCGAGGCCGTCACTTGCCGACGGCGTTGAAGAACACATTCTCGAACTTCTTGCCTTTCGCAAGCCGATAGACATCGAAGTCGGAATCGACCGAGGCAATCGTGCCGAACCCGCGTCGCTCGCACAACGCCACGAGCGACGCGTCAGCCAGATCCGCTGGAAGGTCGCTATATTTTTTCATAATCTCGATCATACGGGGGAGATCCTCGCGCATCGCGTCGTCAATTTCCACCACTGCCAACAACCACTCCATGAACCGGAAAAGGTTCGGCTGCACGTCTGACAGCATGGCCGCCACCTGTCCGATGGCCAGCGAGGTGGTGATCAATCGACACTCACCAGCTCCGCGGAGAAACACGCCCGCCTGCTTATGGTGGGCATCGTCGCGATCGAACATGGCAATCATCGGACCAGCGTCAACGACGATGCTTCGCACGCAACCGCTCCTTGATCCGCGCCTTGTAGGTCACCGAGCGATCTGTATCGCCGCTCCCAATGCAATCCTGAGCGAGCCTCCCCCAAGCCTCATACGGCGTCTCACGTGCCGGGACAGTCTCGAGATGGATGACTACGGCAGCCCGGACGAAGTCCGACAGCGATTGACCGCTCCGCATCAGACAGCGCTTCAGGCGGGCGTCCGTCACATCATCCAATCGGATCGTAATCGTTGGCATAGACGTGTCCTTGCACTCTTCGTATTACAGTGCACGACAACATTCCATATGTCAACTGCGCTGCATCCTACCGAGGCGGACGATACCGGCCCAACGCCTCTACCGCGCAACAATCCGATCACATCGACCGGGCATCAGCTTGCCGCGCGGATAGCCGGCTTGTCCGACGCCTTGCCCGTCGCCTCGCTGCTGCTTGCCTCGTGCACGATCGCCGAGAGCACGGCGGTCACGCGATCGGCGATGGCGTCCAAGGCGGCCGCATGCGCAAGCGCGCGCTGCGCTTCCTGAGCTTGCCGTGCGCTGAGCGCAAAGATCGCTGCCGTCTTAGCGCCGATCTGCTCGCAGATCGCTGGATCGGTGTCCTTCGTCTGCAGCGTCCAGATCAGCTCGTGCAGCTCCTCGGCCGACTTCAGCATGGCGGCTGTGGCCGGGCCGGACGGGTCGCCGCCTGAGCCACGCGACCTGGCGCCGTCGACGTCGTTGGCCAGCAGCCGGGACCGGGCAACTTCGAGAAGACTGCTGATGGCTTGCAACTCCGACTGCAAGCGCCCCAGAACGGCCGGCGGCTCACGGAACGCGTCCTTGAGCCTGGCCAGCGCCGTCTCGAGTTCCGTCGACTCGATACGGCGCGACCGGCGGCTGTGCTCGACCAGGAACCAGCGCCCCCGGGTGGTCTCGAGAAGCGTTGCCTCGATGGCGCGAAACTCGGTATCGACGTCGAGCGTCGGCTCGACCTCTTGGCGCTTCGTCACGAGATCCCCCAGGATGATATGTGATGGGATAAATACCTGATTCGCGCCGTTCCGCGGTGGACAAAAGCGGCAATTCGGCGGTCGGTTGAATTCGATTCGGGCGAGAGGCAGGGCTTAAGTGATCCTTAACAGCGGGCGTTTCGGCGTGGCGGGACGGGTCGCGCTGTTCTTCGGTGCGCTGTTCCTGGTGGCGGGCGTAAAGCTCCCCTATCTCCCCGTGTGGCTCGACTGGCGCGGCTTGACGGCGGGAGAGATCGCCATCGTGGCGGCAGCACCGCTGTTCCTGCGGATTTTTGCGACGCCGGTGGTCGCGGTGCTCGCCGACCGGCGGGGTAATCACCGCGGGGTGGTGGTGGGGCTGGCGTGGTGCTCGCTCGTGATGCTGTGCGCGCTCGCGTTGTCTGAAGGTTTCGGCCCGGTTCTCGCCGTGACGCTGGTGATGGCGCTGGTGACGACGTCGATCATGCCGCTCACCGAGGCGATTGCCATGGACCGGGTGCGGCGGGCGGGCGCCGACTATGGTCGCATGCGGCTGTGGGGCTCTCTCAGCTTCATCGGGGCGAGCTTTGCGGCAGGCTTCATCGTCGAGCGGTTCGGGGCGCACACGATCGTGCCGTTGTTGATCGTCGGGGGCGCGGTGACCGTGATGGCGGCGCACCTGTTGCCACGGCCGGAGCCCACGCCCGCCGAGGCTGGTCAACCAGCGCCGAAGCCACGCGCAACGCTTGCCGATCTCGGCGCCTTGCTGCAGCGCCGCTGGTTCGTGCTGTTCCTGATCTGCGTCGGCGGCGTGCAGGCAGCCCACGCGGTGTTCTACACGTTCGGCGTGCTGCACTGGAAATCGATCGGGCATTCGGAGGGCATGGCGGGCGTGCTGTGGGGAATCGGGGTGATCGCGGAGATCGCGATCTTCGCCTGGTCGGGCGCGCTGGTGCGACGGGTCGGGGCGCTGACGCTGGTGGGGATCGGGGCGGCGGCTTCCGTGCTCCGCTGGGTCGCCATGGCGCTCGATCCGCCGCTGGCGCTGCTGTTGCCGCTGCAGGCGCTGCACGGGCTGACCTATGGGGCGACGCATCTGGGCGCGATCCACTACATGAGCGCGCGCATTCAGCCCGAGCAGAGCGGCACCGCGCAGGCGATCTACGCAAGCGTCACGCACGGCATCGCGATGGGCGCGGCAACGCTGCTGGCCGGCCGGCTGTTTCCAGAGGTCGGCGCTCGATCCTATCTGGCGATGGCTGTGCTGGCGGCGATGGGACTTCTTGCCGTCCTGGCGCTGGCGCGGATGCGAACTCAGCCCCACAGCGCGCGCGGCGGGGAATGACTGCGGTCGCTCCCTGACCGTCGCTCGGAATCAGGCGAGGCGGCCGCTCGCGTGTGTGAGGAACAGGTAGACGCGGCCGGAGTCCGAGGTGATGTAGCCTTGCGTCGTGCGCCCGCTGGGATCGCGGGCGTCGCCGTCGCGCAGCAGTTGCTCGAAGTCGAGCATGTAGCGGTCGACGGTCTCGCGGAAGGCTGACTCGGCCTGATAGCGGCGCTGCACCTCGTCGAAGGCGCTGCGGCCGTCGACGGAGTAGATGCTGCGCACCATCACGCCACGCTGGCCGGCGCGGAAGCGCGACCAGATGGCGGACGCGGTGGTCGCGTCCAGTGCGCGGGCGATGTTTGAGATGTTGAGCATCGCGGCGGACGCCCCGCCTTGCTGTGCAGAGGCGGCCGCCTGGGCGCGGGTTGCATCCTCGTCCTGGGAGGCGCGCGCCAGTAGATCGCCGAGCGACCAGCCGTCCCGCCCCGCCTGCGGCTGCCGCGGCGCGAGTGCCCGCGACGGATCGACGGTCGCCGGGCTCGCCGCGACCGGCTGTGGCTGAGGCGCCGGATACGCATCGGGGCCACGGCTCCTCGCGATCTCGTTGGCGACGCTCTGGGTCAGCGACGAAATCGAGCGCGGCGGCGCCAACGGAGCGGCGCCCGGCTCGCGCACGGACTGCAGCGAGGACAGCGGCGGCGACACATCGGCGCGTGCAGCCTCGCGCGAGGAGACGTTGGAGAGCTGCTCCAGCGCGCGCAGCTGCTCCTGCAGCGACGAGCGCATGGTCTCGGCGGTCTGGCGGGCGGCGTCCGGCAGCCGGTCGAGCTGGGCCTTGAGGCGGACCTGCTCGCCCTCGATCTCCGCGAGCGTGCGCTGTGCCTGACGACGCATCTCGTCGGAGCTGTCGCCAAAGCGCGTCGAGAGCTGATCGATCTCGCTGCTGACGTCGCGCGAAATCGTCGAAAACCGGGTGCGCAGATCGGCCAACGCCCGGTCGGTCTCGCCCGAGGCCGCAATCT
>JANOJW010000607.1:0-6594 GCA_031418955.1 Hyphomicrobiales bacterium
CAGGCTATCTGCGCGTCGTGCTGATCTTCGATGGTCACGATCGGGCAGCGCTGGAGACCGCGCGGGCGCAATGGAAAGTCGCCAAAGCTCAAGGCTGCGCCGTCACCTACTGGCAGCAGAGCGACCAGGGCCGCTGGGAGAAGAAGGCTTGACAGGCGGCCGCAGTGGCGGCGCCCGCATGCTCCCTACTTCACCGCGATGGCGATCAACTCGTCGAGCGTGAAGCCGAGCTTGTTGTCGGCGTCGGGATTGGGGCCGGGCTTGAGGAAGGACTTCAGCGCGGGCGCGGCCTCGTCGAGCATGGCCTTCAGGCGCGGCACGGTCTCGGCAGGCACGTTCATGGTCTTCACCCAGCTCGCGAAGTCCATGGCCTTGGGCGCGTGCTCGCGGTGGCGCAGCGTGAAGCCCGTTTCCGCGATCAGCTCCAGCCACTCGGCGGTGGCGAGTGCGCGCCCGTGTGAGGGATCGCGGATCTTCTCGAAGGCGTTGTAGGCGATCGCTGCATCGCGCAGCTCGGCTTTGGTAAATCCGGGCGTCGTTTCGGGATCGGGCGAGACGTTGTCGACGAGCGCAAAGATGCCGCCGGGCTTTAACACGCGATGCGACTCAGAAAGGAACATCGCGATGTTGGGGAAATGGTGGGGGGCGATGCGGCAGGTGACGAGATCGAAGCCCGCGTCGGGAAACGGCAGCGCCTCGGCGTCGGCGATCGCCGTCTCCATGTTCGAGAAACCCTTCTCGGCCGCGAGTTTCTTCACCTGCACGAGCATCTCGGGCGTCAGATCACTCGCCACCACGCGGGCGACGTGGGGGGCGAAGGCGGCCGCCGTGTGACCCGCACCCGTCGCAATATCGAGCGCCACCCAGTCCTTGCCCGGCTGCACCAGCTCGACAAGGCGGGCGAGGCTCGCGCCCTTCGCGTGCACGGTCGAGGTCAGGTAGTTCGCGGCATTCGCACCGAACTGCTGCTGGACGAGAGATTTGGACATCAGAGCCGGCCTTTCGCCTGGGTTTTACAGTTGCTTCACCTTACCGCGCATTGGCTGCACCTCACAGCAGCCAATTCACAGACCTGAAATTGATCCGCGCTATCTTGGCGTCAGATGCTGAACATGACGAGCCTTCCCAAGTCCCTCGCCCACTTGGTCCGAGAAACGACCGGTGGGGAGCGGCTCATCTGGCTCGGGCGACCGCACAGTGGACGCATTCTGCGGCAAGGCCTGTGGTCCTGGATGTTCGCGCTTCCCTGGACGGTTTTTTCGATGGCCTGGACGTCGGTGCCGGTGAGCGTGCTGCTGTTCGCGCAAGGGCCCGACAAGATGGGCGGCTGGGGGATCCCCGCGATGGCTGTCATGGCGCTGTTCGGCCTGCCGTTTGTGGCGATCGGACTCTCGATGATGGCCGAGCCGTTTCGGGCCGCGGCAAGGGCGCGCCAAACGGCCATTGCGCTGACCGGGCAGCGGATCGTGATCGTGACCAACGGTCGAGCCGTGGTGGTGCGCAGCATCCCATTGACCAGCATCGTGCGGTTCGAGCTTCGACCCAAGCGAGACGGCTCGGGCGATCTCAGGCTCGATCTGGGAGCAAAGCGCGATAGCGAAGGCGATAAGTTAGAGATCAGCGAGGAACTGGTCGGCGTCGGCGACGTGGTGGCGCTCGAGAGGGCGTTGCGGGCCGCCGTTCCTCGACTCGAGGCCTGACCCGCGGGTCACGCGATGATGGCGTAGGTGCCCGTGGCGAAGGCGGCCAACTTGCCGCTGCCGGTGTCGGCGATCTCGCACGTGCAGAACGCCAAGGTCTTGCCGAGCCGCATGACTTTTGCCTCGAGCCGCGCGTCGGCGTCGGTCACGGGGCGCATGAAGTTGATGGTCAAGTCGACCGTGGTCAGAGGCTTCAGCCCGCCCATGGCCGTCGCCAGCGCCAGGACCATGGCGGTGTCGGCGCCGGAGGCCAGCGCCTGCCCGCACATCACGCCGCCGACCCGACAGAGCTTCTTGTCGAACGGGATGCGTAACGTGGCCGCATCCTGAGCCGTCGCCTCGACCCGAATGGCCAGCGCCAGCACCCAGGCTGCGAAGTTATCGGCCAGGATGGCATTGGCGGCCTCGACGGTGAGAATGGCCATCGGTCTTCCCTCCCAAAGCGCGTGCGCGTCTCAATCCCGAACCATCCGCGCGGGCTCGGGCAATATGACCCCTGAACGGCCAATTGTCGCGCTGGCATCCCGCGTCCGGACATTGTAGGAAGCTGGGCGTCATTGTGGCCGTGCCCTCGGGGCCACGGCAAGCGCGGGTTCGTGCCCGCGCAACGCAGTGTCGGATCGGGGCCTCGAGGGCGGGCATGGCGAAAAAGCTGATCATCGACGGCCAGGAGATCGAGGTCGAGGACGGCATCACGCTGATCCAGGCGTGCGAGCAGGCGGGCGTCGAGATCCCGCGCTTCTGCTACCACGAGCGCCTGTCGATCGCGGGCAACTGCCGCATGTGCCTCGTCGAGGTGGTCGGCATGCCCAAGCCGCAGGCCTCTTGTGCCTTGGGCGTCAATGACTTGCCGCCCAATCGCGATGGCAGCCCGAAGGTGATCAGCACCCGCTCGCCGATGGTCAAGAAGGCCCGCGAAGGGGTGATGGAATTCCTGCTGATCAACCATCCGCTCGACTGCCCGATCTGCGACCAGGGCGGGGAGTGCGACCTGCAGGATCAGGCGATGGCATTCGGCGGCAGCAAGACCCGCTATGAGCTGAACAAGCGGGCGGTCGAGGAAAAGCATCTCGGGCCGTTGATCAAGACCGCGATGACACGCTGCATCCAGTGCACGCGCTGTGTGCGCTTCATGACCGAGGTGGCTGGCGTCGAGGAGCTCGGCGCCATCGGCCGCGGCGAGGACATGGAGATCACCACCTACCTCGAGCAAGGCATGGCCTCGGAGCTATCGGCCAACGTGGTCGATCTGTGCCCGGTCGGGGCGCTGACCCACCGGCCGTGGGCGTTCAATGCGCGGCCCTGGGAGTTGAGGAAGACCGAATCGATCGACGTCATGGATGCGATGGGCTCCGCCATCCGGGTCGATGTGCGCGGGCGCGAGGTGATGCGCATCCTCCCCCGCAACAACGACGCGGTGAACGAAGAGTGGATCTCGGACAAGACCCGCCACGTTGCCGACGGCCTGCGGACCCAGCGCCTCGATCAGCCCTATGTCCGTCGCAACGGCCAGTTGCAGCCAGCCTCCTGGGACGAAGCCCTGGGTCTCGTCGCGGAGACGCTGAAATCCGCCAATCCGGCCAAGGTCGCGGCTATCGCCGGCGATCTCGCCGGTGCGGAAGAGATGTTTGCGCTCAAGGACTTGATGGGCCGGCTGGGGGCGGCGAGCCTCGACTGCCGGCAGGACGGGGCGAAGCTCGATCCCTCGCTCGGGCGTGGCAGCTATCTGTTCAATGCAACCATCGAGGGTATCGAGCTGGCCGACGCGCTCCTGATCATCGGCGCCAATCCGCGGCTCGAGGCGCCGGTTCTCAACGCCCGCATCCGCAAGCGCTTTCGCCAGGGGGGGCTTGCGGTCGGGCTGGTCGGCCCGCGTGCGGACTTGACCTACGCTTTTGAGCACTTCGGCGCTGGCCCGCAGGCGTTGGCCGATGTCGCGGACGGACGTCACCCGTTCAACGGCATCCTGCGGCAGGCCAAGCGGCCGATGCTGGTCATCGGCGCCGGAGCTGTTTCGCGCTCGGACGGGGCGGCGGTGCTGGCGATCGCTGCACGCATCGCGCGCGACGTCTGCGCCGGGAAGGAGCCCGGCTGGAACCCGCTGAACGTCCTGCATACGGCGGCCTCGCGAGTCGCCGGGCTCGATCTCGGCTTCGTGCCGGGCGCCGGCGGTAGCGACGTCGCTGGCATGCTCAGCGGTGGCATGGAGGTCGTCTATCTGCTCGGCGCCGACGAAATCGACATGACGCGGCTGGCCTCCGCCTTCGTGGTCTACCAGGGCAGCCATGGCGATGCCGGCGCACACCGCGCCGACGTGATCTTGCCGGGCGCCGCCTACACCGAGAAGTCCGGAACTTACGTCAATTTCGAGGGCCGGGCGCAGATGACCGCAAAGGCCGCGTTCCCGCCGGGCGATGCGAAGGAGGACTGGGCGATCCTGCGCGCGCTCTCGGCCATCGTGGGGCATACGCTGCCCTATGACACGCTCGGCGCGCTGCGCGCCGCGATGTACAAAGCATCGCCTGGCCTCGCTCGCTTGGATCATGTGGAGCCTGCAGGACTCGCCGCTCTCGATGGCCTCGTCACACGCGGCGGCCAGCCCGGGTCCGAGCCGTTCACGCTGGCGATCGGCGACTTCTACATGACGAACCCGATTGCGCGGGCGTCGGCGGTGATGGCCGAGCTCTCCGCACTGAGCGCGAGCCGCACGTCGCGCCCGCGTCAGGCCGCCGAGTGAAGGAAGAAAGAACCGAATGCAAGCCTTCTGGGACAGCTACGGCGTGATGATCATCTGGGCGGGGACCATCCTCGCCGGCTCGCTCGCGTTGTTGGTTGCGCTGCTGATCATCGTCGCTTTCCTGATCCTGTTCGACCGCAAGGTGTGGGCGGCGGTGCACTTGCGCCGCGGTCCCAACGTCGTCGGCCCGTTCGGCCTACTGCAGTCGTTCGCGGATCTGCTGAAGTTCGTGGTCAAAGAGCCGATCATCCCGTCGGGCGCCGACAAGGGCGTGTTCCTGCTGGCCCCGCTCGTCACAGCCGTGCTGGCACTCGCCGCCTGGGCTGTCATCCCGGTGCACGATGGCAAGTCGTTCTTCGGGCTGTTCCCCGGCACCTGGGTGATCTCCGACCTCAACGTCGGCATCCTCTACATCTTCGCCATCTCCTCGCTCGGCGTGTACGGCATCATCATGGGCGGTTGGGCGTCCAACTCGAAGTATCCGTTCCTCGGGAGCCTGCGCTCTGCTGCGCAAATGGTGTCCTATGAGGTCTCGATCGGGTTCGTGATCATCACCGTGCTGCTGGTGGTCGGCTCGCTCAATCTGACGGTCATCGTCAAGGCGCAGGAGCTGGGGTTGGGCACGCGGCTCGGGCTTCCATCGTCTTTGCTCGACTGGCATTGGCTGGCGCTGTTCCCGATGTTCGTCGTCTTCTTCATCTCGGCGCTGGCCGAGACCAACCGGCCGCCCTTCGACCTCCCCGAGGCCGAATCCGAGCTCGTCGCCGGATTCATGGTCGAGTACTCGTCGACGCCGTACCTGCTGTTCATGCTCGGCGAGTACGTGGCCATCACCACGATGTGCGCGCTGACCACGATCCTGTTCCTTGGCGGCTGGCTGCCGCCGGTCAATGTCGCGCCGTTCACCTGGATTCCGGGCCTCGTGTGGTTCCTGCTCAAAGTCGGGTTCGTGTTCTTCATGTTCGCGATGGTGAAAGCGATGGTGCCGCGCTATCGCTACGACCAGCTGATGCGGCTGGGCTGGAAGGTGTTCCTGCCCTTGTCGCTCGCTATGGTGGTGATCGTTGCCGGCTGGCTCCAGTACGGACCGGCTGGGCTGGTGAAGTGAGGCCACAGCATGAGCGCGAACCAGCAATTGGCGATCCTGTTCCTCGCCACCGGAGTTACGGACATGGCGCTGGTGTTCTACATGGGTGCCAAGATGGCGCCGGTGGGGCGGCACCTGATGCTGTTCTTCGGCTCGGTGTTCCTGGTGATCGGCGCCGCCATGCTGCTGGGCCGACTGCGGCTCATCTGACCTGAGATAGAAAACGAACATCGTGAGCATCGTGACCGGCATCAAGTCGCTACGAACCGTAGGGTGCAATAGCGCAGCGTATTGCACCGCCACACGCGCCGACATCGACGGTTGTGCCCGCGTCGGCGCAATACGCCGAAGGGGCTATTGCGCCCTACAGGCGTCGGCAAAAGGACTGCACACGTGAGCATCGCCACCGGCATCAAGTCGCTCTTCCTGAAGGAGTTCGTCTCGGCGTTCTTCCTGGCGATGAGGTATTTCTTCCGCCCGAAGTACACGCTGAACTATCCCTTCGAGAAGGGCCCGATCAGCCCCCGCTTCCGCGGCGAGCATGTGCTCCGCCGCTATCCCAACGGCGAGGAGCGCTGCATCGCCTGCAAGCTGTGCGAGGCGATCTGCCCGGCGCAGGCGATCACCATCGAGGCAGGCCCGCGCCGCAACGACGGCACGCGGCGCACCACGCGCTACGACATCGATATGGTGAAGTGCATCTACTGCGGATTGTGCCAGGAAGCCTGCCCCGTGGATGCGATCGTCGAGGGCCCGAACTTCGAGTTCGCCACCGAGACCCGCGAGGAGCTCTACTACGACAAGGAGCGCCTGCTGGCGAACGGCGACCGCTGGGAACGCGAAATCGCCAAGAATCTCGAGCTCGACGCTCCCTACCGGTGATCCGATGACGCTGGCGGCCCTCTTCTTCTACCTGTTCGCCGGGGTCTGCGTGGCGTGCGCCTTCATGGTGATCGCGGCGAAGAATCCCGTGCATTCGGTGCTCTATCTCATCCTCGCCTTCGTCAACGCGTCCGGCCTATTCGTGCTGATGGGCGCGGAGTTCCTGGCGATGATCCTGATCGTGGTCT
>JANOJW010000608.1:0-14900 GCA_031418955.1 Hyphomicrobiales bacterium
ATCGCGGCCGGCATCGACCCCAAGACCAGCATCGTGTTCAACCAGAGTCAGGTCGCCGAGCACGCCGAGCTCGCCTGGGTGTTCAACTGCGTTGCCCGTCTCGGTTGGCTCGACCGCATGACCCAGTTCAAGGAGAAAGCCGGCCGGGACAAGGAGCGCGCCTCCGTCGGCCTCTACGTCTATCCCAACCTGATGGCGGCCGACATTCTGGCCTACAAGGCGACGCACGTGCCGGTCGGCGAGGATCAGAAGCAGCATCTCGAGCTGACCCGCGACATCGCGCAGAAGTTCAACAACGACTTCAAGGACGCAATCGTCGCGAAAGGCCACGCGGACGGCGCGTACTTCCCGTTGTGCGAACCGATCATCACCGGCCCCGCGACGCGCGTCATGAGCCTGCGCGACGGGACCAAGAAGATGTCGAAGTCGGACCCCTCCGACATGTCGCGCATCAACCTGACGGACGATGCCGACGCCATCGCCAACAAGATCAAGCGCGCCAAGACCGACCCGCAGCCGCTGCCCTCCGAGAAGGCGGGCCTTGAAGGGCGGCCCGAGGCTGACAACCTGACCGGCATCTTCGCGGCACTCGCGGGCCGCACGCAGGTCGACGTCTTGGCGGAGTTCGGCGGCGGCCAGTTCTCGACCTTCAAGACCGCGCTCTCGGACTTGGCGGTCGCCAAGCTCTCACCCGTCACCTCGCAGATGAACCGGCTGATGGCCGACCCCGCCGAGATCGACCGCATCCTCGCCGACGGGGCGCGCCGCGCCCGCGCGATTGCTGCCCCCATCGTGCGCGAGGTCAAGGACATCCTGGGCTTCGTTCAAGGGTGAGCACGGCGTCCGTTGGTTATTCAGCCGGCCAACCGCGCGTTTCATTCGAATCACCCACGACCTGCAAGTCGCTCATATCCGGCCGTCAAGCCATTGAACGGCGGCCACAATCATGGCACGCTACGGGCATGGTCAAGAAGAGACGGGTCTTCGAGCAAGGGCATCGCCGAAAATTCCTGGTCGTCGTCGATGACGCGCCGGAGGTCGATGCCGCCCTTTACTTCGCCGCGAGCCGCATCGGGCACACGGGCGGTGAGATCGTTCTCGTTTACGTTATTGAACCGCACGGCTTCCATCAGTGGATGGGCGTGCGTCAGGCCCAGATCGACGAGGAGACGGCGAAGGCCAAGGTGCTGTTCCGCCTGTTCCGCCGCAAGCTCGGCAACGCCGGCTTCGACCAGATCGCCGTGCACGAGGTGATCCGCCACGGCAAGAAGACCGATGAGATCGTCAGCCTGATCGAGTCCGACGAGGACATTGCCATCCTGGTGCTCGGCGCCTCGACCAACCCCAAGGGGCCGGGACCGCTCGTGTCGTTGCTCGCCGGTGGCAAGATGGCTGGCACCTTTCCGATCCCGATCGTGGTGGTGCCGGGGACGCTCGGTGTCGAAGATCTGAAGGCGCTCGCGTGACGTTTGTGCCTTTGACGTGCCCTGGCCACTGGTTTAGAAGAATTCCAAACAATGGCCGCTCCGGCGGCGCAATCCACACAGAGGAGGGCCCCTCATGTTCATCCCGTGGGAGCCGACACCCAATCCGGCAACGCTGAAATTCAAGCCTGGCAAGCCGGTGCTGCGCGAG
This sequence comes from Hyphomicrobiales bacterium, assembly GCA_031418955.1. Taxonomy (GTDB): domain Bacteria; phylum Pseudomonadota; class Alphaproteobacteria; order Rhizobiales; family Hyphomicrobiaceae. Next base: position 1,636 of record JANOJW010000608.1, read on the forward strand.
GGCGCGACCGCCGACTATCGCAACGAAGGCGAAGCCGGGGCGTCACCGCTGGCGCAGCGCCTGTTCGCCATCGACGGCGTCGAGGCAGTGTTCCTCGGCAGCGACTTCATCTCGGTGACCAAGGGCGGCGACGACGAGTGGCAGCACCTGCGCCCGGCCATCCTGGGCGCGATCATGGATCACTACATGTCGGGTGCGCCGGCGCCCGCCGGCAGCGACGAGGGCGAGGCGCTGGAGGACGGCGACTACGACCCGAAGGACGAGGAGACGGTGAAGACCATAAAGGAGCTGCTCGAGACGCGTGTGCGTCCAGCGGTTGCCAACGATGGCGGCGACATCGTGTTCCGCGGCTTCCGCGACGGCATCGTGTTCCTGCACATGCGCGGCGCCTGCGCGGGCTGTCCCTCGTCGACAGCCACCCTGCGCGGCGGCATCGAGCGGCTGCTGCAGCACTTCTGTCCCGACGTTGCCGAGGTCCGGCCGGTCTAGTCGCCGCCACCTCTGCCTGTTACTCGAAGCCTCGCTCGCCAGTCGGGCGGGGCCTCGTCGTTTCACACCCACCCAACACAAGGACCACCGCCGATGGCAAACCGCATCGATGACGCCGCGCTGCGGCAGCTGTTTCTCGACGCCCGCACGCAGAATGCTTGGGCTGCGAAGGACGTCTCCGACAGCCTGCTGCAGGAGATCGTCGACATCATGAAGATGGGGCCGACGAGCGCCAACTGTTCGCCGGCGCGGATCGTGTACGTGCGCTCTGACGCCGCCAAGCAGAAGCTCGCCCCGTTCTTGTCCGAGAACAACCGGGGGAAGACGATGACGGCGCCGGTGTGCGCGATCATCGGCCAGGATCTGAAGTTCTACGAGCACCTGCCGCGATTGTTCCCGCACAATCAGACGGCGCGCTCATGGTTCGAGGGGAACGACGCGCACATCGCGACGACGGCGCTGCGCAACAGCTCGCTGCAGGGCGCCTACTTCATGCTGGCGGCGCGCGCGCTCGGCCTCGACGTCGGCGCCATGTCGGGCTTCGACAACGCGGGCGTCGACAAGGCCTTCTTCCCCGAAGGCCACATCAAGTCGAATTTCCTGTGCAACGTCGGCTACGGCGACCCTTCAGGCGTGTTCGCCCGCTCGCCGCGCTTCGCGTTCAACGAGATGGCGAAGATCCTGTGAGGAGGTGGGGGGCGTTGCGCTGCGCCCCTCCCCCATTGAGGCGATTACTTCTTCGGCTCTTCCTTCGGCGGCTCGATGCCGCCGCTCTTCTTCACGACCTCGGCCCACCGGGTGACGTCCCCCTTCACGATCTCGAGCATCCGGTCGGCGCCCCGGTCAGCGGCTGGGGGAACGACGCCGCCGATGTCGAGGAACTTCTTTTGCACTTCGGCATCCTCCAGCGCCTTGGCGACGGCCTCACGCAACCTGGCGAGCACCGGAGCCGGGAGCCCTTTGGGGGCATAGAGGCCGAGCCAGCTCTCGATCTTGAAGTCCGGCAACCCGCCCTCCTTCGAGGTCGGCGCATCGGGGAGCAGCTTGGAGCGCTCGCCGTTGACCGTAGCGACGCCGTAGGCCTTGATCACACCCTGCATCACGTGGTTGCGCGCCGATGCGATGAGATCGCAACTGCCATCGACGGCGCCCGACATAAGATCGTTCACGACCTGACCATAGCCGCGGTAGACGACGTAACTCGGCTCGACGCCGATCTGGCCGAAGAACACGACGCAGGTCAGATGCGACAGCGAGCCTGCGCCGTTGTGGGCGATCTTCAGACCTTTGCCCTGTGCCTTGGCGTAGGCGATGTACTCCTGCAAATTGGCGGCGGGAAAATCCTTCCGCGTGATCATCAGGTGCGGCGTGATCAGATGGATGCCGAGGTAGTCGAAGTCCTTGGTCGGATCGTAGGGCAATTTGGCGGTCGTCGACACGGCTGCCGCATGCGTCCCCATGTGCCCAAAGCCGATGGTGTAGCCGTCGGGTCTGGCGTTCTTGCCGCGCAGTCCCCCCGTGGCGCCTCCCGCGCCCGCGACGTTCTCGATGACGACGCTCTGGCCGAGATACTTGGTCATGAACTCAGCCATGATGCGCGAGGACACGTCTGATGCGCCGCCTGCTGCGAACGGCACGATCAGCGTGATGCTGCGCTCGGGAAAGGTCTGCGCCGCCGCCGGTGTGCCAAGCGTGCTCAGTGCGAGCGCCGCGGCGGCGAGTGGTGCGAGCAGCCGTCGGGTCAGTCCGCGTATCATCGTGTTCTCCGTGGATGTGAGCAGCCTCTCGAGGCCATCGTCGGTGGTGATCGCTTAATCGCTTAATCGCTGAATGTCGTCTCTCTTCGTTGCCGCGTGCCGGGCAGTGCAGCGATGATGAGAATGAGGCCCGTCATCGTCAACATGCCGAAGGCGATTTTGTGGTCCCAGAAGGTCCACACGCTGCCCTGGGAGATCGCCATCGCCTGCCGCAGCTTCTCCTCGAGCAGCCGGCCGAGCACGAAGCCGAGCAGCAGGGGGGCTGCCTCGAAGTCGAGCTTGATCAGGATGTAGCCGACCAGGCCGAATACAGCCGTGAGAAAGACGTCGAGCGGGTTGTTGCCGATCGAGTAGATACCGATGCAGCAGAACAGCACGATCGCCGGGAACATCAGCCGGTAGGGCACTTTCAGGAGCCGCACCCACAGCCCGACCAGCGGCAGATTGATCACCAGCAGCATCAGGTTGCCAAGCCACATCGAGGCGATCATGCCCCAGAACAGCTTGGGCTGCTTGGTCAGGATCTCGGGGCCCGGCACCAGATTGTGGATGGTCATGGCGCCGATCATCAGCGCCATCACGGCGTTGGGCGGAATGCCGAGCGTCAGCAGCGGAATGAACGCGGTCTGCGCGCCGGCGTTGTTGGCCGCTTCCGGGCCTGCCACGCCCTCGATCGCGCCCCGGCCGAAGCGGCTTGGATCGTCGGCAAGCTTCTTCTCGATCGAGTAGGAGGCGAACGGCGCGAGCACGGCGCCATTGCCGGGCAGCAACCCCAGAAACGCCCCGAGCCCGGTGCCGCGAACGATCGGCATGATCGATTGCGCGAACTCACGTGCCGTCGGCAGCAGTCGGCCGATGCGCTGGCGCACCACGTCGCGTGCTTCCGGCGACTCGAGATTGCGCAGGATCTCGGCAAAGCCGAACACGCCCATGGCGACCACCGCGAAGTCGATGCCGTCGTCGATCTCGTTCCACCCGAAGGTCAGCCGCTCGTCGCCGGTGACGAGATCGCGCCCGATCGTCGACATCAGCACGCCGAGCAGGATCATGGCGATCGCCTTGATGATCGAGCCGCGAGCCAGCACCACGGCGAGCATCAACCCGAGCACCATTAGCGCGAAGTAGTCGGCGGGCTTGAACAGCAGCGCGAACTTCGTCAGCGGCACGGCGAGCCCGGCGATGACCAGCGTCGCGACCGTACCGGCAAAGAACGAGGCGATCGCTGCCATGCCCAGTGCAGCGCCGGCGCGGCCCTGCTTGGCCATCTGATGCCCGTCGAGCGTGGTGACGACCGAGGTCGCCTCGCCCGGGATGTTGACCAGGATCGCCGTGGTCGAGCCGCCGTACTGCGCGCCGTAGTAGATGCCGGCGAGCATGATCAGCGATCCGATCGGATCGCCGCCGTAGGTCAGCGGCAACAGCATCGAGATCGTCGCCACCGGGCCAACGCCCGGCAGCACGCCGATCAGCGTGCCGATCAGGCAGCCCAGAAAGCACAGGGACAGGTTCTTCATACCGAGCGCGACCGAGAAGCCGAGCGCAATGTTGTCGAAGAACTCGGGCATCGGTCGATCCTCAGTATCCCAGATAGAACGGTGCAAGCGGGATCGGCAGCCGCAGGATGTATTTGAACAGAAGGATGCAGAGCGCGGAGAGTACAATGGCGAAGACGACGACCTCGAATGGCCGCGAATTCCGGTCGCCAAACGCGGAGAACGCCACGGCAAGCGGACCGGCGACGACGAGGCCGAGCGGGCGGATGGTCACGGCAAACAGCCCGACCGCGCCGAGCACGAACAGCGGACCCCGGAACGAGAAGCGTTCCAGCCGTTCGCGGCCGGCGCCGAGACCGAGCGCCAGGATCATGAGGCCGAGAGCGCCGATCAGCGTTGCCACGGTTTTCGGCAAAAGACCCGGGCCGATGGCCGATTTGTCGAAGGCGGGGAGATCGCGGAGCCCGAACCAGGCGCCTATGGCAATCAACAGCAGAACCATCCCGGCGACGACGTCGCGTGGGATGCGCGCCGTGCGCGGGGCATCAGGGCCGTCCGTCGCCATCTGTTCCTCCCCGTTCGCCGACGTTGGTCACCGGTCTCGGCCACAATAGCGCGCCGGTGCCGGGTGACGTCAAAGTTCTTTTGGCGGTTGAAGACAAATTGGGTGCGCTTCCGTTCGCATCGAAACAGCTCGCGGCCAAACAGCCCAGGACTGCGCCTGGCGGTCTTGATCTATAGTGCATAGTATTATATATGATGTTTGGGGGAAGCAGGGCGTGCGGGTCTACAAGACGAAGGGCTTTGCGCGATTTGCGCGGCGCCAGCTGATCGATGATGCAGCGCTTTGTGACGCGATCAGCCGGGCAGAGCAGGGCTTGATCGACGCCGACCTTGGCGGCGGAGTGGTCAAGCAGCGGGTGCCGCGGCCAGGACAGGGCGATCCGGCGGATATCGAACCATTGTTTTCTACCGCATCGGGGCACGAGCCGTGTTCGTCGATGGCTTCGCCAAAAGTAGCCAAGACAACATCGACGACGACGATCTGGAAAGGTTTCGCAAGCTGGCCACGAAGTTCCAGAGCTACGACGCAAAGCAGGTTGGCAAGCTGGTCAAAGCTGGCGCCTGGATCGAGGTGGAGTGCGATGGCTACCAAGCATAAGAGTCGGATCGCCAGAATCGTGCACGAGGCCGCAGCCGATGCGCACGAGGCCGATGTCATGGACAAGACGACGATGCGCACGTTCGACGCGCTTTGCCTTGCCGAAGTCACGGAACTCTCGCCGAAGGAGATCCAAGCCCTGCGCGAACGGGAGAACGTGAGCCAGGCTGTGCTCGCTCGCCATCTCAACGTGACGACGGGGCTCATCAGCCAGTGGGAACGCGGCGAACGCCGTCCAAGTGGACCAGCGCTGATGCTACTGTCGCTCATCAAGCGCAAGGGACTCAATGTGTTGGCTTGACAGCCCTTGAGTTCACAACAGAGCGAGGTGGTGTCAGCGGCTCGCGATCGCCGGCTTGGTTGGAGCGGATTGTCCGTCTGCCCGCAATTGGGCTGCGCGAGACTAGGCCTCCTGGACTGGAACCAGGATGAGCCGTCCTGTGCCAGGCATCATGAAATTCACACCCCGCACCGCCGAGACTGGAATGACGATACCTGGCTATGTCGGACTGAAACAACCGAAAAACCCTTCCACGAAGGCGATCTGAAGTGGCCAGGAAATCAGCCCCCACCCCCGTGTCGACCGGCTTTTGGCTGCTCAAGTCGGAGCCTGACGTGTTCTCGTGGGAGATGTGCAAGGCGCGCGGGGCGGCTGGCGAGCCGTGGACCGAGGTGCGCAACTACCTCGCGCGCAACAACATGCGGGCGATGCGCCTCGGCGACCGCGGGTTTTTCTACCATTCCAACGAGGGCAAGGCGATCGTCGGCATCGTCGAGGTGTCGGCGCTCGCGCACCCCGATCCCACCGACGACAGCGGGCAATGGGAGTGCGTCGACGTGCGCGCGGTCTGCGACATGCCGCGGCCTGTCACGCTCGCGGACGTCAAGGCCAACGCGTCGCTGTCGAAGATCTGCCTGGTGACGGCCATGCGGCTGTCGGTGCAGCCGGTCACCAGGTCTGAGTGGATCGAGCTCTGCCGCATGGGCGGCCTCGACCCCGACACGATCTGAGGCGAGGCGGCGTGCGCGCGTTCACGAGAACAGCAGCGACGACAGCCTGCGTCGGCCATACGACGTCGCTGGGTCTTTCGGTCCCCAGGCATCGAACAACTCGACGAGCTGCTTGCGCGCCGCCTGCTCGTTCCAGTTGCGGTCGCGGCGGAAGCTGTCGAGCAGCTCGTTGACGGCCTCCTCCTTCTCGCCGGTTGCCGCGAGCGCCATCGCGTAGTCGATGCGGGCCTGATGGTCGGCCGGGTTGGCCGTGGCCTTGGCCTTCAGCGGCTCCAGATTGCCGACGTTGGCGCCGCGCTTGGCGAGCTCGATTGCCGCCTTGATGCCAGCGAGCGGCTGCGTGGTGATCTTGTCGGGCGGCGCCAGCGCCAGCGTCTGCTCGGCGCGCTCGAGGTCGCCAGCCTTCAGGTAGCATTTGGCGAGGCCGGCGACCGCGGCGACGTTGCCGCTGTCCTCCTGCAGCACGGCGCCGTAGATCTCGGCCGCCGTCTTTGTGTCTCCGGCCTCGAGGATCTTCTCGGCTTCCGCCAGCGCATGATCGAGGTCGGCCGCCTCATCCTCGCCGACCAGGCGATCGATGAACTGGCGCAACTGGCTCTCGGACTGCGCGCCGTTGAAGCCGTCGACGGGTCGGCCGTCACGGAAGGCATAGACTGTCGGGACCGACTGCACCCGCAACTGGCCGGCGATGGCCGGGTGCTCGTCGATGTTGATCTTCACGAGGCGGACCTTGCCACCGTAGCTCGTGACCACCTTCTCGAGCACGGGAGCGAGCTGCTTGCAGGGACCACACCACGGGGCCCAGAAATCGACGAGGACGGGGACCTGCTTTGAGGCCTCGAGCACGTCTTTCTGGAAGCTTGCCGTGGTGGCATCCTTGATGATGTCGCCGCCGCCTGGTCCACCCGCTCCGCCGCCCGGACCGCCGCTGCCGCCTGCCGGTGCGCCGGGCTTCCTCTGACCGAATTCCATGGGCTCTCTCCTGGGGTGCGCCCGAGCGCGCGTGTGCTCTGAGATTTGGGGCCGCCGGCGCGCGGCGTCAACCCGGTGCAGTTGGTACAACCGACGAGCCGGCCGCGCCCGTCAGGTTCAGGACGTGGGGCTCGTGGCCTGTCGCCCGCATGAAGCGCATCAGATCCTCCCGCGCCAAGGCCGTCGTCGCCGTATTGGTCATGGGGTGGCAGTTGATGACGTCGAAGGCCATCAACCGGTCGTCGACGACGACACTGACAAGGCCCCCCGTGTCGTTGAGGAGGGCCAGCGCGGTGACGGAGCCGGGCGTCACGCCCAGCACCCCCATCAGCAGCTCGGCCTTGCCGAACGACAGCCGGGCCGAGCCCATCGCCTTGGGCAAGGCCTTGAGATCGACCGGCGTGTGGCTCTCCGCGACGACCAGCCAGAGCTTGTCCTTGGCGTCCTTCAGGAACAGGTTCTTGGTATGGCCGCCGGGGAGTTCGCGGTGCAACCGGTCGCTTTGCGCGACCGTGAACACGGCTTCGTGCTCATGCGTCGTGGTCGCAATGCCGAGTTGGTCGAGGTAGGCAAACAGCTCGGCGCGTGTCTTGGGAGCGGACATGGGGCAGCGGCCGGTGCGATGTGGCAGGCCCGTGAGCCCATAGCCGCACTCGTAGACGCAGGATCGCTGTGCCGCAACCTCAGCTCTTTTCGAGCGCAAACCGGGATTTCGCCGCCTTGGCGCCGGCCGTCTCGGCCGGCTGGTCCCGCAGCGACTTGAGCGACTTGCGGGGACGATTGACCTCGGTCATGAACTGTCCGGTGAACTTGACGCCGCATCTCCGGCCGGCGATGCGCATGACGATGCACTGCACCGAGGTCCGCTCGCGTGAGTTGCTCATCGACAACGTCAGCTTGTCGCCGATCACCACCTCGGTGATCTCCTCGCGGAAGCGGTCACGGGCGAACTCCAGCATCGCACCCGACGGCGAGCGGTCGCGGATGACGCAGGCGAGCGGGGACATACCCTCGCGCGAGAGCTGGGCCGGCGTCTGGGCGGCAATGCGGCGTTCTTTGCGCTTTTGACGCTCGCGCTCTTCGCGCTTTTGTTCCTCGGTCATCTGTTCGGCTGCCTCGGGCGCCACCTCGGCGGCGAGCGTGACGAAGCCTTTGGCGCGCGGGGGCACCGGCGACCCCACGTTGTTGGCCGCATCGATATCGGCGGCGCTGCGCGGACGGGAAGGCTGAGGCTTCGTCGCAGCTGGCGCTTCGGCGGCTGGCACCGCCTCGGGCTTTGCTGCGGGCTCGGGCTTGGCGACAGGCTCAGCTTTGCCAACAGGGTCGGGTGTTGCCGTCGGCGCCCGCTGAACAGGCTCGACTGGGAGCGCCGACATGGCGGGTTCGGGTGCCGCCATGAGCACATCCTCGACCACGGTCTCCAACTTGGCTGCAGGCTCTGGTGTCAGCAGGATCGCTGCCGGCGTCACAGGCAGGTCGGGTGAGGTGGTGGCCAAGGCCTCGGCCACTGTTGGCTCGACGTCGCTCGATGGGGGGGCGTGTAGTGCGGCTGGCGGCTCTGTCGCCGAGTGCACGGTGGCCGCGCGCAGCCGTGATTTCAGGCGTGCGAGCCCGGCGCTCGCCTCGGCGGCTGGGCTTTGCGTCCCATCACGGCGCAACGGGGGACGCTCGCGCCCGGACGCCACGACAGGTCGTACCGGGTCTGTCGCCGGTTCTGAGACGTCGGTCGGCGCCGCAGCCAGAGCGGCTTGCTGCATCGCGGTTGTATGCTCTTGCGCCAGCTTGCGCATGGCTTCGGCCTCTGACGCGATCAGCGCCAGTACGGTCGCTTGCTGCTCGGCCCGACGTCGCTCGGTGTCGCGGCTTGCTTCCTCACGTGCGATCGCGGCCGACTCGGCTTCGATGCGGGCAAGCGTTTCGGCATGCTCATCGCTCGCGCGGCGAGAATAGTCCTCGCTCCGGCGCGCGGCCTCGCGCAAGGCCTCGAGCTCGCGGAGCGCTTCGGCCTCGCGACGCGCGGCCTCCCGGCGTTCGTCCTCGACGGCGCGACGGGCCTCGGCCTCGCGCTGCGCTGCGACCTCGAGCTCGGCCGCCATCTCGCGCTGAGCTTCGGCTTCGCGGCGGGCAGCCTCTTCGCACACCAGCATTTCAGCCTCGCGGCGAGCGGTCTCCTCGGTCAGGCGCGCGGTTTCCCGTAGGGCCTGGAGCTCAGCCCGAGCCTCGGTTTCGCGACGCGCGGCCTCTTCGCGCGCGGCCTCGGCGGCACGGCGGGCTTCCGCCTGGTGCAGCGCCTCGGCTTCGCGACGGGCTGTCTCCTGGCGCTCGGACTCGGCGGCACGGCGGGCGACGATTTCGACCTGGCGTGCCTCGTCCTCACGGCGCATGGCCTCCTCGTGTGCCTCGGCCTCGGCACGCAGGGCCACGAGTTGGCGCTGAACCTCGGCGGCGCGGCGGGCGGCCTCCTCGCGCTCGGCTTCAGCCGCGCGGCGGGCTTCAGCCTCGCGTTTGGCTTCGGCCTCCAGACGTGCGGCGCGCTCACGCTGAGCTTCGGCGGCGCGGCGTGCAGCGTCCTCGCGCAGGCGGGTCTCGGCCTCGCGGCGTGCGCCGACTTCGCGCGCCTGTGCAGCGGCCTTCAACTCAGTGAGTTCTTTCTGGAGGGCGGTGGCGCGACGGGCAGCCTCTTCCTGCTCGGCTTCTGCGGCGCGGCGGGCGGCGAACTCCCGCTTGGCCACCGCTTCCAACTTTGCGGAGATCTCGCGCTGCTTGTCGGCCTCACGGCGCTCGGCCTCGGCCCGCTGGCGCGCCTCGTGCTCGCGGCGTGCTCTTTCCTCTCGCTCGCGCGCGGCGGTCTTCAGGGCGTCGATTTCACGCTGGGCTTGCGCTTCTAGGTCGGCGGCTTCCTCGGCTTCGGCTTGTGCGGCCAAGCGGGCCTGCTGCTCGCGTGCGGTCTCTTCCTCGAGACGAGCCGCCAGCTCGCGTTGAGCGTCGGCCTCGTCCTGTACGTCGAGCGAGCGGGCCATCGCCTCGGCTTCCCGGCGCGCCGACAGGTCGGAGCGCCAAGCCTCGACCTTGGTTGGGGACCATTGCAGGCGCGACCGGCGGCGGCGCTGCCCGACTGGCTGCGCCGAGGTCAGCGGTTCTTCCGTGACCGGCTCGTACTGGTCTTGTTCGTCGTGATCGCGCTGAAGCTGCTCGGGCTCCGGCTGCAACCCGTCGTGGCGAGCATCCTCGTATCCGGCCTCGTTTTGCAGTTCGAGCTCTGCGAGCATATTCTGCTGATCGAGGTACGACGTGTCGATCATGACGCGCGGCGGCTTCGGGCGGTACGCTTTGCGTACCTCCTCTGAACGCTCGATCACGTTGTTCAGGCGTGTCACGAGCCGAGTATTTTTGCGACGCCAGAACATAGCACGCACGGTGCGGGTCCCCCGGGAGGCGCTGATTGCGCACCGATCTTTATAGACGGCTAGTACTAAACCGATGTTAAGCCCGTTGGCGTTTGCCCGACGCAGGTCCACCTCTGTCGTGGATTGTCTTGCGGGCGGGTGGTCGTGGGGCGGTGCTCAAAGATGGTGCGTGATCGGGCGGCTCATGCAGCCAGTGCATGGGACACAGAATTCACGATTTATTTACCAACTTTGGCTTGGATCAGTCGTGGAAGCGGCTACATTTTGCTGCATGTGCGAGATGGCGACGGTCGAGGCTCAGCCGTTGCCGCTTGTCGTGAATGGATCAGGGACCGTCGATGCAAGGGATTGGGACGGCTGCGGGTACACCCGCCGGTGCCAAGCGAGGGGAGCGTGACCTCCGGCTCGATTTCTTCCGTGGCCTGGCTCTGATCTTCATTTTCATCGATCACGTGCCGGGCAACTCGCTCGGCTATGTCACCATGCGTGCCTTCGGCCTGTCGGATGCAGCCGAGGCGTTCGTGTTGATCGCCGGGTTCGCCGCGGCGCTCGCCTATGCCTCGACGATCGAGCACGACGGCTTCGGCGCCGGAATGCGCCGCGTCGGGCGGCGGTTGCGGGAGCTGTATGCCGCACAACTTCTGTTAGTCGCGACGTGCGCCCTGCTGCTGGCGCTGGCGGCCCGTTGGTTCGAGAACCCGCTCTACTACGAGCACGTCAACCTGACGCCGTTCGGCTACGATCCGGTGGGCGCGATCTGGCGCAGCCTGCTGCTCTACTACCAGCTCGGATACATCAACATCCTCCCGCTTTACATCGTGCTGCTCGCAGCCTTCCCGGCGATCTGGAAGGGGCTCCGATGGAATGCGCCTGCAACCTTGGCGCTGTCGGTGGTGGTGTGGGCGTCGGCCGGCTGGCTGGGGTTCAATCTGCCCAGCTGGCCGGAGGTCTATGGTTGGTATTTCAATCCCTTCGCTTGGCAGCTTATCTTCACAGTCGGTGCATATGCGGCATTAAAGCTGCGTCAAGGAGCCTCGCTCGCTCGGTCCCGCTGGCTGATTGGGATGTCGGCGGGTTATCTGGTGTTCGGCTTCCTCATGGCAGCGCCCTGGCTTGCCATCCCGGGTTGGCATCCACCCCGCCTGCTGCCGCTCGAACTGCTCGGGCATTACAGCAAGTCCAGCCTGTCGGCCTGGCGGGTCGCCCACATCTTGTCGGTCGCCTACCTGATCGCCGTGCTGGTCCCGATCGGCGCGGCTTGGCTGCGGTCGCGGCCCGCAGAATGGGTTATCCACTGTGGTCGCAATGGTCTCGACATCTTCTGCATGGGGACTGTACTGTCTTTTGTGGGCTTCATCGTCATGCTGGAGGCCGGTCGCTCGTGGGTGTTCCAGGCGCTGGTCAACGGCATCGGGGTCGGGGTGATGATATGCACGGGTCTGTGGTTGTCACGGCGCAAGGCCGCGCGCGCCCTGCGCTCGAGCGCACCCGAGGTCACGACTCTGACGGATCGCACAGAGCCGGTCCGCACCGGCACGCCGAAGTGAGGCGTCTCTGCGGCATCCTGGCTGTGGGTCTCGTGGTTCTAGGGCTCGCTGCAGGCTCGTCCCGGGCGCAGCAGCAACCTGCCCCACCGGGTGCACAACTTGCCACCATCGGCACCACGGGCTGCAATGTTCCCCGCGATCTTGCGCGGTTCGAGTACGGTATGCCGCATACCTCCGGCGCCATCGTCAAGCTCGACACCGTGCACATCATCGCGCTCGGCTCATCGTCAACGGCGGGCAGCGGCGCCTCGAGTCCGGCGGCATCCTATCCAGCGCGCCTCGACGCGGAACTCGACCGGCGTTTCCCGGGCAAGGATTTCAAGGTCGCGAACTTCGGCACGGGCGGCTTGCTCGCGCGCGACATGCTGGAGCGCCTGCACACCCACATTCTGGTGCTGAAGCCGGCGATGGTAATCTGGCAGACCGGTGTAAACGACGCGATCCAGGACGTCGGCTTCGAAGAGTTCCGCGAGACGCTGATGCGTGGCGTACGCGACATCAAGGCCGCGGGCATCGACGTGGTGCTCGTCAACCAGCAGTATTACCCGCGCTCCGAGCGGGTCGCGGGGTATGGTGAATACCTGCGCATCATGCGCGAGGTGGCGGCGGCAGAGCAGGTGCCGCTGTTTCGCCGCTACGCGATCATGAAGCATCTCGTCGTATCGAAGCAGCACACCTCCGAAGAGCTGCTGGCGCCCGACAATTTTCATCTCAACGATCTGTCGTACGGCTGCCTTGCCGACCTGATGGCCGACGCCATCGAGGAGCGGCTCAAGGCTGGCCGCGTCGCTGCGAGCCAGCTGCTCAAGCGGTGATTGGCGGGTCGGTCGCAAGTGCAGTCGGTCGGCTACCTTACGATCGTCACCGCACCGGGTTGAGTTTCATGCGCCAGTATCGATGCTCGGGATTCTGCTTGCCGGCTATCGGCTCGTGGCCCCGTTTTCCCGGATCGCGCTCGCCTTTCAGCTGCGCTGCGATGTCCTTCTGCACTTGCGGGTGGTCGGCGAAATAGCTGTGGCCCAGATCGATCCGGTTCCAAAGACCGCTGAGAAAATTCCAGTTCTGGAGGGTATCCGCCCAGCCCGCAGCAAGTGGGCTCGTGTCGATGGTGTCGACGCCGGCTGCCATCAGCGGCTCTTCGCCCGAAATATCGCCCGCACGCCCCCTGCCGCCACGCAGCTGACGCGAAACCTGCAGTGCACGGTCGCTCTGCGACACGTAGAGCGTGACGCCGTCGGCGAAGGCACGCAGAATTCCGACCCGCCGCTCGAACACGCTGCGGTCGACATCGGGCGCGGCAAAGATGACCCTAGATCCGGCAGTTCTCATGCTTGCATGATCGCGGAAGGTGCGCTTTTTCAAGTGGATGAGCAACGACAAGCCGCCGTCCGCCTCTCACCCGTCGGGTGAGATGGTACAGCACCAAC
>JANOJW010000609.1:0-9876 GCA_031418955.1 Hyphomicrobiales bacterium
GCCGCCGGCAAGCCCGCGCACGGCGCCCTTGGCGGCCGACACGCAGAAGTGGTTCGACCAGAACAGCACGAGGCGCTCGAGGAACGGCACCTCGCTGGTGATGGCGCGATCGACGCGAGCCGAGATCTCGTCGAGCAGCGCGTCACGGCGGATCGCGTTGGCCTTCTGCGCGGGCAGCGGCGGTAGCACGGCCGGACGAGCGGCGCCTGGGGCGGACGGCGCCGGCTCGGCCATCTTCGCCATGGCGTCGGGCATCGGGGCAGACTTCGCCGGCTCGATGGCAGCCTTCACCGCGTCCTTCACCGCCTTCTGTTGCCGCTGCGCGCGTTGCGCCTCGGCGAACACGACGTGGCTGGGCTCGAGGTCGGGATCGGCCAGCAATGCCGCAGCGGGCTTCATCAGTTGCGCCAGCACGAAGCCGCGCGGGTCGTTCGCGATCCGTTTCATCTCGCCGGGCCGGGCGCCGAGGCCCAGCCGCCGGAGGGCGATCGGAGCGTCGCGAGTGGACATTCACCCTCCCATTGGCGAAAGCTGGCTATCGGGGGCCTCGAGGCAGGCTAACTGCGACAGGAACGGGCAATTCGCCGCCGATCCGTCGCGGGACGTTTGCCGGCTCGCTTCAGGCAATGCAAGACCACTGGGGGACAGATGGGGCGGGGATACGGCAGACGTCAGGGGATCGGCCGCCGATGATCTGGGTGGTGATCCTGGCGATGGGGCTGCTGGCTGGCACGGTCGGAGGCGTCGTCGGCTTTGGCGGCTCCAACATTCTGATGCCGATCCTGGTGCTCGCCTTCGGGCCCAAGGACGCCGTGCCGATCATGGGGCTCGCAGGGACCCTCGCCAACCTCTCTCGCGTGGCGGTCTGGTGGCGGGAGGTCGACTGGCGCGCCGCAGCCATCTACGCGGCGACCGGCGTGCCGGCGGTGATCGTGGGCGCGCGGCTGTTCCTGGCGCTCGACGCAGCGGTGGTCGAGGTGGGGCTCGGCGTCTTCATGCTGGCGATCGTGCCGCTGCGGCGCTGGTTCATGGGCCGCCAGCTGACCATCGGCCTCGGCGGTCTCGCTGCGGCGGGCCTGGGTATCGGCTTTCTCACCGGCCTCGTCTCCTCGACCGGTCCGATCAGCACGCCGTTTTTCCTCGCTTACGGCCTCACCAAGGGCGCCTTCATCGCCACCGAAGCGCTCGGCTCGCTGGCGATCTACGGCGTCAAGACGGCGGTATTCGGCCACGCCGGCGCGCTCACACCCGAGATCATCGCGCGCGGCCTCGTCATCGGCGCGGCGATGATGGTGGGGTCGTGGATCGCCAAGCGGTTCGTCGCGTCGATGGACGGCCGCCGCTTCCAGTCGCTGCTCGACGCGATGATGCTGGCGGCCGGCGCCGCCATGATCGGCGGCGCGCTGTGGGGGTGAACCAATGCAGGATTGCTCACCGCGCCGCGATGTCCATGGAACCGCCACGGCCACGGCTGATCACGCAAGGCGTGTCGCTCGGTATCCAAGAGGTGTTGTTGTCGGCGAGATCGCAGCGCGTGAGCACGGTGCCCACGTGGGTCGACATGCACACGATCTCGCCCAGCCGGAAGTCGCGCCCCTGGAAGCGGCAGCGGCAGGGGATGGGGTTACCGTTGCCGTCGATGGCGCCGTGATAGGGCGAACCTGGATAGTTGGGTTTGTCGGAGACCGGCACGACGCCCGGCCGGCTCGACTGTTGCGCGGCCGCCGGATCCGCGAGCACAACGAGCGCCACGCCCATCACAAAGGCAAGCCTTGCACCTCTGCGCTTCGGCAACCCGCGATCGTTCGAGCCTTGCGTCATCGAGACTTGCGTCATGAGCGCCGCCCTGTTGGTCTGAAGTCGGCCACGACCGGTGCGTGCTTGGCCGGGACGCGACCCAATGTCATGGGCTAAGCTAGACCTGCGGCGGACCTGCCGCAACGGCAGGACTGCTGAAATCGAGGACACCCCCATGGAAAAGCGAAAACTCGGGCGCACGGGCGTCGACGTCTCGGTGCTCTCGTTCGGCTGCGGCGCGGTCGGCGGGTTGATGACCAAGGGCAGCACGAAGGACCAGGAGCGGGCCGTCGCGCGGGCGCTCGAGATGGGGATCACCTATCTCGACACCGCCTCGATCTACGGCGACGGGGCGTCGGAGTCGAACCTGAAGCCGATCCTGGCCAGCCTGAAGCCGACGGCGCTGCTGGCGACCAAGGTTCGCCTCCAGGAACCCGAGTACAAGTCGATCGGGCCGTCGATCGCCGCTTCGCTGGACGCGAGCCTCAAGCGCATGGGCCGCGAGAGCGTCGATCTGTTTCAGCTGCACAACCGGATCGGCGCCGCGACCGGCGGCGACGTCATCAAGGCCGAGCAGGTGCTCGAGGAGGTGGTGCCGGCGTTCGAAAGGCTAAAGGCGCAGGGCAAGATCCGCTGGTTCGGGATCACGGCACTTGGTGAGACACCAGCGCTGCACAAGGTCGTTGCGTCGGGAAAATTCGACACCGCCCAGATCTGCTACAACGCACTGCAGCCCAGCGCCGGGCACGACGTGCCGAACGGCTATCCGGGCCAGAACTACGAGCAGTTAATGACGCGCGCCAACGAGACGGCGATGGGCACCATCGGCATTCGCGTGCTGGCTGGCGGTGCGCTCAGCGGCAGCGAGGTGCGTCATCCGCTCAACATGCAGAGCGTCGAGCCGATCGGCTCGGGCGCGTCCTTTGCGATCGATGCGCGCCGCGCCCGCTCGTTCCAGCCGATGATCGACGAGGGCCATGTGTCGAGCCTGCCTGAGCTCGCCCTGCGCTTTGCGATCTCTGATCCCGCCCTCTCGACGACACTCGTTGGTCTGGCCAACATGGAGGAACTGGAGGCCGCCTACGCCGCGGTGATGAAGGGTCCGCTGTCGGCAGTTGCCATGACGCGGCTCAAGGGCCTGCAGGCGGCACTCGTGTAAGCGCAACGCAACGGACAGCAGCGGGAGGGTCACATGAAATGGTTTGCGGGACTGAACGCGTGGGCGCTGCCGCTGGCTGCGCTGGCGAGCTTCATCTTCGGCGGCATCTGGTACGGGGTGCTCTCCAAGCAGTGGATGTCGGCGGCCAACTTGACCGAGGAACAGGTGCGTGGCACGGGCGGGCCGCCGATCGCGCCCATGGTGATTACGCTCATCGCGCAGACATTTATGGCCTGGATGTTCGCGGGTGTACTGCTGCACATGGTGAAGTCCGGCGTTCCCGCCACCCTGCGCAGCGGCATGATGACGGGCATGTTCCTGTGGGCGGGCTTCGTGATGACGACGCTGATCGTCAACCACCAGTTCCAGATGCAGAAGCGCGCACTGACGCTGATCGACGGTGCGCACTGGCTCGGTGTACTGCTGATCCAGGGCGCAGTGCTGGGGCTGTGGGGGATTTCACGTTAGGCGGAACCTCGGCGTGCCTTGAGTTTGCCCCGAGATTGCCGCTGGACAGGCCGGGACCTGCTGCCTATAACGACGCGCGCATCGTACGGCATTGGCCAATGGTGCGTTTGCCCAGGTAGCTCAGTTGGTAGAGCATGCGACTGAAAATCGCAGTGTCGGCAGTTCAACTCTGCCCCTGGGCACCATAAAAATCAATGACTTGGGCGAATTCGCCGTCTCATAGAAATACACCAATCCCTCAGTGGGCAGGCACCGCAAGCCGCAAAGCCGCATATTTCCTGGCGTCTCGTCGAGGCCGGGGTCGGGCGCACGATGACCAGCGCAACTTGCGCCATAGCGTCGATGGTCGACTCGTGGCTCGTGATCATCTTGCCGAGATTACCCAATCCTCCCCAACCGCGGTCGCGTGCTGTCGTCGGACTTCGCGGGAGCCAGCGTGGTGCGTCACCGCATGTTCGGGGGCCCGCTCACTTCGACCTAACGCCACTATGGCACAGCAAGCTCCCTACGGCCTCCCCTTCATCCCGCGCGAGCGGCTTGGGGCCGCCGTCGCCGGCCCTCGCTCGATCGCCGCGCCGGGAGCGGAGAAATCCGCGATCCGCCGCCGCGACAGCTCGTCGACGATGCCGGCGGGCGCCACGGCGATGCCCTCGGCCCTGAGCCGCGCCATCTGCGCATCGCGGTGTTTGTGCCGGCCGATCGCGCCGCCGTCGGCGACCACCCGATGCCATGGCACGCTGGTCCGCTCGTCGTCATTGAGATCCTGGAGCAGTGCTGCAACGTGCGGGCGCATCATGCGCAGCTCGGCAGCAATCTGCCCGTGCGTCGCGAGCCGCCCCGCCGGGATTTTCTCGAGCAGCGCCAACAAGGCTGCCCGCTGCGCTGAGCTCGATGTGCCACCCGTCATCGATAGACACTCACGCCGTCTTCGCCGCCGCCTTCGCCTTTAGCCGCCGCTCGACCTCCGGCGACACGAAGCTCGCCACCGGCCCACCCATCATCGCGATCTGCCGAACCAGCGTCGCCGTGATATGGCGCACGGCCGGACTGGCGGGCAGGAACACCGTGTCGATCGTCGGCGCCATCTCGCCGTTCATGCCAGCCATCTGCATCTCGTAGTCGAGATCGGTGCTGTCGCGCAGGCCACGCAGGATCACCGTTGCGCCCGCGTCCCGCGCCGCTTCGACCGTGAGGCCAGCAAACGTCACCGTGCTGATCTTGCACCCCGTCGCTTTGGAAATCGGCGCGGTCTCGACCGCGATCATGGCGATCTTCTCGTCGAGCGCGAACAGCGGCGTCTTGCCTGGATGCACGCCGATGCCAATCACGATGCGATCGAGGAAGCGCGCGCCCCGTGCCAGCACGTCGGTGTGCCCGTTGGTCACCGGATCAAACGAGCCCGAGTAGAAGCCGGTCTTGGCCATGGTTGCGTCTCCGTTGGCGCCGATGATCTCACGGCCGGCGCGCCATCGCCAGCACGGCGCCGCCGCACAGCAGCAGCACGCCCGAGGCCCCATCGAGCATGCGGAAGCTCGCTGGATCGATGGTCCGGCGCGCGCGGGCTACAGCGATGGTGTAGAGCGCGTCGACAACGAGCAGGATGATGACGAACAACACGGCGAGCGTGACGAGTTGTGCGCTCGGATCCCGGCCGGGCTCGACGAACTGCGGCAGGAACGCGCCGAGGAACAGCAGCACCTTCGGGTTCGACAGGCTCACCGCCAGCCCTTGCAGATAGAGGCCCGAGGCGCGCGGCGCGGGCGCGGTCAACCCAATCGCGGGCGACGCCCAAGCTTTCCAAAGTTGCCGCGCGCCGAGGAACGCCAGATACAGCGCGCCCGCGATCCGCACGACGTCGAACCATTCGGCCATCAGCGCCATCATCGAAGTCATGCCGATGGCCGCAATCGTGACGAGGATGGCGAGGCCCGTTCCCGTCCCCGCGAGTGTCACCAGGCCGGCGCGCAATCCACCCGCCAACGTGTTGGCGACGATCAGCGCCATGTTCGGCCCCGGTGTGATAGCGAGCACGATGCAGGTGACGACGAAGGCTGTGAGAAGTGAGCTCATGGTCTGTCCCCGCATCTGTCCCTCGCGTGCGCGCTCAGCCGAGCCGGCCGGAGTAGCGCACGGCTTCCGCCTCGCCCTTGCCCTTCGCCGACGACTTGACGCCGCGCCCCGCCTCCACCGCGCCGAGCAGCACGGGAGCCTCGCCCGCAGCCTTCAATGCGGCCATCACGGCGTCAACCCTCGCCTTGTCCGCGATCACCACTATGCCGATGCCGCAGTTGAAAGTGCGCAGCATCTCGACGTCGTCCAGATTGCCGGCGCGCTGCATCCAGCCAAAGACCGGCGGCGCGCTGAAAGCCGCCAGATCGACGTGCGCGGCAAGGCCTGCCGGCATGACGCGGGGAATGTTTTCCGAAAGGCCGCCACCGGTGATGTGCGACAGGCCCTTTATGCCATGCGTCTTCGGTTGCCCGCCCGCAACCGGCGCGTCGACCGACTCACGTATGCTCGTCGCCTTGATCGCTGCGAGCACCGGCTTGACGTAGATCCGCGTCGGCACCAGCAGCGCCTCGGCGACCGTGCGACCCGCCGCGAACGGTGCGGCGGCGTTCCACGCCAGCCCCTCGCGTTCGACGAGGCGGCGCACCAGCGAGTAGCCGTTCGAGTGCACGCCCGACGACGGCAGGCCAATCAGCACGTCGCCGATCGCGATATCAGGGCGGGGGAGGATCTCGCCCCGCTCGACGGCGCCGACCGAGAAGCCAGCGAGATCGTAGTCCTTCGCCTGGTACAGGCCGGGCATCTCGGCGGTCTCGCCGCCGATCAGCGCACAGCCGGCCTCCTTGCAGCCGTTGGCGATGCCCGCCACCACCCGCCGCGCCGTCTCCACGTCGAGTTTGCCGGTGGCGAAATAGTCGAGGAAGAACAACGGCTCCGCCCCCTGCACCACGAGGTCGTTGACGCACATGGCGACGAGATCGATGCCGATGGTGTCGTGCAGCCCGGTGTCGATGGCGATCTTGAGCTTGGTGCCGACCCCGTCGTTGGTGGCGACCAGCACCGGATCCTTGAAGCCGGCGGCCTTCAGATCGAACAGCCCGCCGAAACCGCCCAGATCTGCGTCGGCGCCCGGCCGGCGCGTCGCCTTGACCAGCGGCTTGATCGCCTGCACCAGCGCATTGCCGGCATCGATGTCGACCCCGGAATCACGGTAGGATACGGTGGCGGTGGGCGTCTTGCCGGACATCGTTGCCTCGAGGTTGGGCCACACAGGTGTGGCCGGCATGCCGCACACGAGCTGCTATGCTGCGGCGTGGCAAGTCTGGAACCGTACTTTTGCCCCACTGTTCGGGGATAGGGGCGGGCATAGCAAGAGGCTGGGGTTACCCGCAACCTGGATCGCGCGTGCGGTCAGGGCGAGGTGGAGGGGGAAGGGATTTGGTCCGATGACACGCACCCGGCGGCAGGTAACGCTCGCGGTCGGCCTGGCGGCACTGCTTTCGGCAGCGTGCGCCCCCTTGGTCGGCGCGGCCACCAAGGAAGACAAAGTCTTCACCGTCGGCAATTATCCCGTCGAAGCGCGCGCCGCCGACGCGGTCGCTGCCAAGAACAAAGCCATCGCCGAAGGCCAGCAATCGGCGCTGCGGTCGCTGCTCCGTCGCATCGTGCCGGTCACCGCCTACAACCGCCTGCCCACGCTCAAGGCCACGCCCGCCGCCAACCTGATCGAGGGCATCTCGGTGCGCTCGGAGCGCAACTCGGCCACCGACTACATCGCCAGCTACGACTTCGCCTTCAACGCCGAAGGCATCCGCCGCATCCTCGACCGCGAGGGCATCCCCTTCCTCGACCGGCAGGCGCCGAAGATCACCGTCGTGCCGATGTACCGTGCGCCGACCGGCGGCGAGGTGCCGGAGCCTTTCACCGATTCGCGCGGCTCAGACGCCTGGCTCTATGCCTGGAAGAGCCTCGACCTCGCCAACACGCTGACCCCCATCGATCTGAAACCGGCGCGCCGTGAGGTGCATGCCGACACTTTGACCGCCCTCGCCAACGGCGATCTTAGCGCGCTGCGCACATTCGCCTCCGAGTACGGTACCGAGACCATCGTGCTGGTGCTGCTCGAGCCCGATCTCACCCAGAAGAAAGTCAATGTGACGTTCACCGGCCGCGACGCCGTCGCTCCATTCACGCTGCGCCGCGTCTATCGCCTCGACGGCGGCGATCTCGCCTACACCGCCGAGTTGGCGGCCGTGATCGGCCTCGGCGTGCTCGAAGGGCGCTGGAAGGCGATCAACGTGCGCAGTGCCCCGACGGGCGCGTCATCCATGCAGATGAGCGCACCGGGCGCCGTGGCCCGCCCCGATCCTATTGCGCGTCCAGGCCCCGCTCGGTCAGACACAGCCGCCGCGCCCGCTACCGACGCCGACGGCAACCTGCGCATCGCGGTCGAATTCCAGAGCATGGCTGAATGGCAGCACATCAGCCGCAAGCTCTCGGAGACGCCCGACATCGCCGACCTCGACGTCGAGGGCCTGTCGGCGCGCGGCGCACGCGTCAAGCTGCGCTATCCAGCCGGCCCCCAGCAGCTCGCCGTCAACCTCGCCGCCCAGGGCCTCATCCTGCGCAACGCCGGCGGCAACTGGGTGCTCGGCGCACGCAGGTAGCGACGGCCATCAGGCGCACGCCGGCCCGGGCTTGGGTTCCAGCAACGACGATGTGCTGAGACGTCCCGGATCGAGTAGCGCGCGCAACCCATCGATCTCGCTGCGGTTCGGAAAATAGTTGCGGGCCTCGTGATCGCAGTAGTTCGGGAATGCGCCGTCGCCAGCGTTGGCCCGCCGCATCATCTCGAGGTTGATGGCCTTGAACCGCCGGTACAGATTCGGCTCGTATCTGGTCCGCTCGGCCACCCACTCGAGCAGGAACTCGGACGGATGCAGCGACGTCGCCGGTCCCGTCTTGGTGCGACCGCCCGACGTATAGAACGACACGTCGACGCCGGCTGGAACGTTGGCGAGGAAGTAGTCGAGTGCGGCTTTCGGCAACGGACCGTTCAGCATCGACGAAGACGCGATGATCTGCTTGCGCGCCCAGTTGTAGCTTGTCTCGTCGTCGTCGCGGAACGTGGCGATCGCAGCCGGCACGTTGGCGACACGCTTGAACTCGCGCTTGCTCCAGTCGCGCATGCCGAGCAAGGGGCCGAGCGACGCGCGTATCTCCTCGACGCCGCCGCCGGTTGCGCCTTCGGGCACGACCACGAGGCCGGCGACCTCGAGGCTGTAGGTGTTGCCCGACCTCCCGAAGTTCACCTTCGAGCTGACGCGATCCTGCATCGCCGGGGGCAAGCGCATGCGCCAGCCCTGCCACGCCTCGAGCATCGCCGCCGCCCGCGGCCGCGACACCGAGCCCGCGCCTTCGAGCTTGAAGCTTGCGAGCTGGGCGCGGCGCAAGTCTGCCGCCTCGAAAACCATGTTCGTCACGATGCCAAACATGCCCTGTCCGCCGCCGCGGAGCGCGCGCATCAGGGCAGCGGGCTCGATCGCCGCCGTGTCGAGCCCCTCACCGCCGATCTTATCGAGCGTCGTTTCGGTGACGCGCAGCGCCGTGCCTTGAAGCGTGACGAGCGTGACCTCGCGCAGCGCTTGCGCGGCAAAGCCGAACATGGGGAGGAAATCGCCGATGCCCCCGCCCAGCGTGTGGCCGACGATGCCGACGGTCGGGCACGTGCCGGCCGGAATGACGAATCCCTTCGCCCCGAGCAGGTCGTAGACGGCGCCGAGCAGAACGCCTGCTTCCACCTCGAGCCGCCGCTCGCCATCGAACCCGATCGCCGTCATGCGCGACATGTCGACGACGATGTCGGGATGGCTCGACTTGCCCTCGAACGAGTGCCCGACGCCGCGGATCGCGAGGCGGCGGTTGTGGCGCTTGGCCCATGCCGCGATCGCCTGCACACCCTCGCGCGACGCCGGCTGCAGGAACGTCGTCGAGCGCACGCAATCGAAGCGGGCATTGTAGGCCGTGATCTTGTCATGGCCCGCAGTGCCCGGCGGGACAACGCGCCCGAGTTGGCCCGTTGCAAGCTCCCCGGTAATCTCCGCGATCGCCGGATCGACAGGCTGGCCGAATGCCGAAACGGGGAGTGTCGTTGCCGCGGCAAGCCCCGCCGCTTGTCCCAGAAACGTCCGCCTCGACTGTGCCGTCGCCATGATCCCACCCACCGTGCTGATGATCAAGCGACCCTACGTCAAGTGTCGGCGGGCCGATAGCGCCCCAGCGACACCCGTGCGATGCTCGCGCGATCCTTGAGGAGGACGACATGCGCTGGATCCGCTTCTCGACGGCAGGCCGCACGGCATATGGCATTCTCGACGGCGACCGCATCACGGAAGTCGATGGTGATCCGTTCACCGGCTACGAGGCGAGCGCCACGAAACACG
>JANOJW010000610.1:0-4712 GCA_031418955.1 Hyphomicrobiales bacterium
AGCCACGCGCTGCGCGTTTTTCTGGGCGGGCGCGAGCTGAAGCCGCCGGCGCGGTTGCCGGTGGGATGATGCGACCCGTGGTTGAGGAATGGCGTCACGCCGACGTCGGACGATCACGCCCAACTGCAGGATTTAGGGTAATTGATAAAAACAACTGTTTTTTCGATTGGACGGTTGTCGGCAATGGTCGTCTCGGGCGCGGCCGGCCCTGCAGGAGCCCAGATGTCGTCGCTGGCGTCACCGCATTCAGACGCGGACGACCTTGCCCGGATTGAGGATGTTCTGCGGGTCCAGCGCCAGTTTAACCCGGTTCATCAGGTCGATCTCGACCGGGCTCTTGTAGCGCAGGTTCTCCTCGAGGCGGACGACGCCGATGCCATGCTCGGCGCTGATCGAACCGCCAAGGGCGACAACAACGTCGTGCACGATCTTGTTGACCGCCTCGCGCTCCTTGGCGAACCGCTCGTAGGTCCAGTCGATGGGCCGCACCGGATTGTAGTGCAGGTTGCCGTCGCCGACATGGCCAAAGCAGCAGTAGCGGATTCCCGGATACGCCTTGGCGATCTCAATATCGGTGCGCTGGATGAACTCGGCGATGCGCGACAGCGGCACCGAGACGTCGTGCGGAATGGCGCCGCCGGCGGCCTGCACGCCGAACGGCATGTCCTCGCGCATCTTCCACAGCCGCTTCGCCTGCTCGCCGGAGGCAGCGAGCACGGCATCTGTGGCAAGCTCCTGCTCGATCGCGGCACCAAGTGCGTCTCCGAGCGGATCGGCAAGCGAGCCGGGTGCACCCTGGCCGGTCACCTCCGTGAGCACGTACCACGGCGAAACCGTCGGCAGGGGATCGCTGTGGCCCGGCACGCCAGCGATCAGCATGTCGACGACGGACCGGCCGACCAACTCGAACGAGGTGACGCTTTCGCCGAGCCGTCCGCGCATCAGACCGAGCAGTGCCACGGCCTTCTCCGGACTCTCGACCGCGATCCAGGCGGACTGGCTTTCCGAGGGCTTGGGAAACAGTTTCAGAACCGCTGCCGTGATGATGCCGAGCGTACCCTCGCCGCCGATGAACAGGTGCTTCAGGTCATAGCCCGTGTTGTCCTTGCGCAGCGCCCTCAAGCCATCCCACACGCGCCCGTCGGCAAGCACGACTTCCAGGCCCAGCACCAGATTGCGCGTATTGCCGTAGCGCAGCACCTGGATGCCGCCGGCATTAGTCGAGATGTTGCCGCCGATCTGGCAGGTCCCCTCCGCGCCGAGGCTGAGGGGAAACAGCCGGTTGACCTCGGCGGCCGCACGCTGGATCTCGGCGAGCACGACGCCGGCCTCGACCGTGATCGAGTCGTTGTCGGTGTCGATGGTGCGAATGGCCTTCATGCGCGCCGTCGAGACGATCACCTCGTTGCCGGCCATACCGGGCTGGCTGCCATAGGTGAGGCCGGTATTGCCGCCTTGGGGAACGATTGCTGTGTCGGTCTGCGCGCAGATGCGGACGACCGCCGCCATCTCGTCGGTCGACTTCGGGCGCACGAACAGCGGCGACCGGCCGATCCAGTTGCCGCGCCAGCTCTTCGCGTAGGGGGCGATGTCGTCGGCCTTGTCGAGGAATCCTGCTGGTCCGACCGCCGCCTTCAGCCGCTCGATCACGGCGGGGGCGACGGGTGGACGCGGACGGACGGGGGCGGACATGGGCGGTCTCGTCGATGGCTGTGAGGCGATGGCTGCGAAGAGCGGACAGCGGCCAGCGTATAGGTCTGCCCTTGCATGGAGAACAAGGTCGATCAGCGCATGCGAGACCAGCCTCGACGCGCTCCGCCCCCTTCAGTATAGACCGCGGGAACCGCGCGCCGGATGCTTGTGGGCATCTGAAGGCGCAAACTAAGGAGTCCACGATGGCCGACAAGGTCCTCGACGCCAAGGGCCTCAACTGCCCGCTGCCTATCCTCAAGGCCAAGAAAGCCATAGGAGAGGTGCCGGCCGGCGGCACCCTCGAGGTGCTGGCGACGGACCCGGGCTCGGTCGCCGATTTCCAGGCCTTCTGCCGCCAGTCCAAGCACGAGCTGCTGGAGCAGACGGAGTCGGCGGGCGTCTTCCGCTTCCTCATCAAGCGCAGCGCGTGAGATCGATTGCCCGCCAACGGAGCTGACACATGACCCGATCCACATGGCTCGTCGAAACGTCCTGGCTCGCCGACCGGCTGGCCGATCTCGGCGTCGTCGTCCTCGACGGCTCGTCCCACCTGCCGACCTCGGGTCGCGACGCCGACAAGGAATACGCCGTAACCCACATCCCGGGCGCCCTGCGCTTTAACATTGACACCGTGTCCGACAAGTCGAACCCGCTGCCGCACATGCTCCCGACGGCGGAGCAGTTCGGCTCCCAAGTCGGCGCCATGGGGATTGGCAACGGCACGCACGTCGTCGCCTACGACAGCGAGGGCCTCTATTCGGCCGGCCGCGTGTGGTGGATGTTCCGCGCCATGGGCCACGACAACGTCAGCGTGCTCAACGGCGGTCTCAAAAAATGGATGGCCGAGGGACGCGCGCTTACCGACACGCCGACGCCGGCGCCCGCCGCACAGTCGTTCGCGGCGCGCTTGCGCCCGGAGCTGGTCAAATCGGCATCGGACGTGAAGGGCCTGATCGGCGACGCGCGCACGCAAATCCTGGATGCACGCGCCGCCAACCGCTTCGCTGGCAGCGTGCCCGAGCCCCGCGCCGGACTGCGCTCGGGCCACATCCCGTCGTCGAAGAGCCTGCCGTTCACGACCCTGCTCAATCCGGACGGCACACTGAAGGATGCAGCGGGGCTCGCCGCCGTGCTCCAGGCGGCGGGCATCGATCCGGCTCGACCCGCGGTCGCCAGCTGCGGCTCCGGCGTCACGGCCGGCGTGGTCGCGTTCGCTCTGGCGCAGCTCGGCCACCCCGATACCGCCGTCTACGACGGCTCCTGGTCGGAATGGGGCATGCGGCCGGACCTGCCGATCGAGACGGGCAGCACATAAGCCAGCCCCTCTCTCACCTCTCAATCCGGATCATCCCGTCCACTTCGACACCACGCTCGCCAATGCAGGCCGCATGCGGTCGGACTGACGCTCCTTCGGCGTGCCGATGTGCACGAAGCCTGCAATGCGCTCGTTGGCGGCAAGGCCGAGTGCGGCGAAAATGCCGGGGCTGTAGGAATACCAGCCCGTGACCCAGTTGCTGCCAAAGCCCATGGCGTTGGCGGCAAGGCACAGATTGTACGTCGCAGCCCCCGCCGACAGGATCTGCTCCCACTCCGGCGCACCGGGCGACGGCACCACGCGACTCACCACCGCGACCACGAGCGGGGCATGCGTCAGGCGAGCCCGCTCGGTGTCGAGGCGAACCGATGATGGCGGCTCCTTCTCCTCTTTGACGAGAGTGTTGGCCAGAACCTCGCCAAATCGTGCGCGCGCATCACCCTCGAACACGACGAAACGCCAGGGCGCCAAGGCCTTGTGATCGGGCACGCGCGCCGCGACCGTGAGGATCTGGTCGAGCTCGGCGGCGGTAGGACCGGGCTCCGACATCATCTGAGCCTTCACGGAACGACGTTCTAAGAGTAGTTTCAGAGTAGGGTTCATGGGGCGAGCGCCTTGGCTGCAGTGTCGGCTTGGGCCAGTACCATAGCGGACCAGACGCCGGTCGCTCAACCGCAACGGTCGCATCGGTCAATCCTGGGGCATTGGTTCATGCGTAACGTGAGACTGCTGCTGGGAGCGATGGCGGCCCTCGTCGGGCTTTCCTCTCCGCCTGTCCGCGCGCAAGCTCCGGAAGCCCCGACCGTCATGCTCGTCGTCGACGGCTCGGGCTCGATGTGGGGCAAGCCCGAGGGGGAAAAACTCGCCAAGCTCTATATGGCGCGCGATGCGCTTAAAGCGTTGACGGCCAAGGCACCGCCGCAGACACGGGTCGGCCTCGCTTCGTTCGGGCATCGGCGCACGGGGGACTGCGGCGACATCGAGATCCAGGTGAAGCCGGAGCCGCTCGAGACCGAGAAGCTCACTCCCGTGCTGGACAAGTTGAATGCGCGTGGCCGCGGTCCGATCACGGCTGCGCTCCGCGAGGCGGCAAAGGAGCTTGGTCCTCACGCGGCGCCAGCGAGCGTGATCCTGATCCATGACGACCTCGACAATTGCCAGCAGGACCCCTGCAGCGCCATCGGTGACTTGCGCCGTGCGCATCCGAAGGTGGCGGTGCACGTGATCTCGCTGTTCATGAAAAAGGAGGACGCGGCGCGCATCGCGTGTCTGCCCAAGGGGACTGGCGGCAAGCACTACGAAGTGTCGAGTCAGGCCCAGCTCACGCAGGCGCTGGAGGAAACGATCCAGCTGGCGATGGGCGATCCCTCGGGGTTGCCGAAGCCCGGCGCCAAAGGCCAGCCGCCGGCACGCGCGCCGATCGCCATCGCGCCAGAGTCCAAGCCCGGCCTGCTGCTGACCGCGAGCCTCGCGGCCGGCCAAGAGCCGATCGATTTGCCCGTACGCTGGCGCTTGACGAGAAGCGGCGATGCGTCCGGCGCCGTGGTTTGGGAAGGCGATGAGATCGCGCCACTGATCGACCTGCCGACCGGCCGCTACGACGTCGAGGCCTGGCTCGGCTTCGTCAAGATCAAGGGCTCGGTTGATGCGGTGGCGGGTCAGCGCCGCACGCTCGCCTTGCCGCTCGGCGCCGGCACGATCAAGT
>JANOJW010000611.1:0-8500 GCA_031418955.1 Hyphomicrobiales bacterium
CATTCATTCATAGGGAGTTTACGCAAGTCTCAAGGCCCTGGATCACCGGCTTGCCAAGACCAGGCGCCTCCGTCATATTGAAACCGATCGGTAGCGACAAGGAAGAGCAGCCCCGATGTCCGGTGCCCGCGCGAGGAAAAGAGAGCAGCTGCTCGTCACCGCCATCCGGCTGTTCAACCGGCACGGCTATCACGCCACCGGTGTCGACCGGCTGATGGTGGAGACGGGCATTGCCAAGACCACGCTCTACCGTCACTTCGGCTCCAAGGAGGGCCTGATCGTCGCCGCGCTCGGCCGGGTCGACGAGGACGCCCGCGAGGAGTTGCGCGCATTCGTCGAGACGGCGACCGACGACCCGCGCGAGCGCCTCCTTGCCACCTTCGACCAGCTTGGCCTCTGGCTCGAGGACGCCGAGTTCAAAGGCTGTCCGTTCGTCGCCGCTGCGGCTGAGTATGCGGGCGCCACCGATCCCGTGTTCCAGCAGGCCCGCCTCCACAAAGCCCTGACGCTCGCCTATTTCGAGGAGCTCGTGCGGGCCGCGCGGCTGCCCGAGCCCAGGCGCCTGGCCCGCCAGCTCGTCATCCTCCACGAGGGAGCCATGGCCTTCGCCCAGGTGCTCGGCCCCGCGGGCGTCGCCGCTACGGCCAAACGCGCGGCCGAGGCGATCATCGCGGCAACCCGTTGAAAGGCTGGGGCCGTGGTCGGGCGCGGAGAAACGCGCGATCAGGCCCCGCGCTCGATCTGCGGCATCATCAGCGGCATCGGCTCGGTGACTGGACCGGCGAACCGCACGGTCTCATTGACCACCGTGACTTGGCCCGAGGCCACCAGCCGCAGCGCCATCGGATAGAGCTTGTGCTCGGTGGCAAGCACACGGGCAGCCAGCGTCTCCGCGGTATCGGCCGGCATGATCGGCACCGCGGCTTGCGCGATGATCGGCCCGGCATCGAGCTCGACGCGGGTGAAATGGATGGTACAACCCGAGATCAGGGCACCGGAGTCGATCGCCCGCTGGTGCGTGTCGAGGCCCGGAAAGGCCGGCAGCAGCGAGGGGTGGACGTTGATCTGGCGATCCCTCCAGCGGTCGACGAAGCCGCCGGTCAGGATGCGCATGAAGCCCGCGTTGCAGATCAGCTGGGTTCCGTGTTCGAGCAGCGTCTGATGCAATCGCGCCTCGAACGCCATGCGGTTGGCGAACTCCTTGTGATCGATGGTGACGGTCGCAAGGCCCTTATCTCTGGCCCAGGCGAGGCCGGCCGCCTCCGGCCGGTTGGAGATCACCACCGCCGGCTCGGCCGGGAAGCCCGGCTGCCTCATGGCTCGTACCAGCGACTGCATGTTGGAGCCGCGGCCGGAGATCAGGATGGCGGTGCGCTTGCGTGGCGTCATGGTGGTCGACATAGCATGGCTTGGCCGACGCACACAGTTCCCCACCTGCCTTTGCCGTGGATTGGGAGGTCGTCGGCCTTGACCACTCCGAATTCGGGCGGAATCCTGCGGCGGAATGGACGGGCGATGCCTGTCAAGGAAATTGACGCATCGGGGGTTGTGCACCGCGGCGAGGCACACTATAACAACCTCGAAACAGCAATCGATAGTCGGCGCCGCGGCTCGGGAGATCCTAGCTGCGGACGGCCGACTATAGCGCTTGAGGACCAAGGTAGCGCTTGAGGACCAAGGTGCAAAGCCTGTCTCGAGGGTCTGGCCAAGGTCGGGCGCAGCGAGCCGGGCACATCGGAGAGGTCGAGGGGTGTAGCTCAATTGGTAGAGCGTCGGTCTCCAAAACCGAAGGCTGGGGGTTCGAGACCCTCCGCCCCTGCCACTCAACTGAAGCGCAATCTTAAGCTGTTCGGGAACGAGACGACGGTCGGGCGCAATCTCAGATTGCAAAATCGATCGCAGACGGCAGGGTGCGCGCAGAGATGACCAATCCACTTCAGTTTTTTCGGGAGGTGCAGCAAGAGGTCGGCAAGGTCACGTGGCCGTCGTGGAAGCAGGTGTGGCTGACCACGCTGATGGTGGTGCTGATGGTGACACTGGCCGCGATCTTTTTCACGGTTGCCGATCTGATCATCGCCTACGTCGTCGAGCGCTTCATCCTGGGCAGCGCGCGCTAGGCGGTCGGCCAAGCGGCGAGCCGGTTGCCGCGGGTCGAAGGATGCATCCGATCAAGGTTGCATCAAAGCGAACGGTGCCGGGCGAGCGAGCATTAAGAGCAGATCATGGCGAAGCGCTGGTACATCGTTCACGCATACTCGAATTTCGAGAAGAAGGTCGCCGACGCGATCAAGGAGCGCGCCAAGTCTGCTGGCCTCGACGCGCTGTTCGACGAAGTGCTGGTGCCCTCCGAGGACGTGATCGAGGTGCATCGCGGCAAGAAGCGTGAGGTCGAGCGCAAGCTGTTTCCCGGCTACGTGCTGGTGAAGATGGAGATGACCGACGCAGCGTTCGTGCTGATCAAGAACACGCCCAAGGTGACGGGTTTTCTCGGCGCCGACAACAAGGCGATCGCGATCAGCGATTCGGAGGCGATGCGCATCCTCAGCCAGGTCAAGGAAGGCGTCGAGCGGCCCAAGCCGTCCGTCACCTTCGAGATCGGCGAGAACATCAAGGTGGCTGATGGCCCGTTCGCCACGTTTGCGGGCCAGGTGGAGGAAGTCGATGAGGAACGCTCGCGCCTGAAGGTCGCTGTGATGATCTTCGGACGAGCGACGCGCGTCGACCTCGAGTTTGGTCAGGTGGAGAAAGTCGCCAGCTGATCGCCCACTGATCGCCAAGTGTTTCCCGCCGCGATCCTCGTGATCTCGGCGGCCAAGTCCGGCACCGGCCTGATCGCCTGATCGAGCCGAGGCCGCCCGCGGAAGGGCTGCCAGCCCGTCGACCGCTAACCCTGGGAAGCTCCTGTTTGCTTCCCTCGTCCAACGCCAGGGGATCACATGGCAAAGAAAGTAGACGGCTTCATTAACCTGCAGGTGCCAGCCGGCGCGGCCAATCCGGCCCCGCCGATCGGCCCCGCGCTCGGTCAGCGCGGCGTGAACATCATGGAATTCTGCAAGGCCTTCAACGCCAAGACGAAGGACCTCGAGCAGGGCGCGCCGATCCCGGTGAAGATCACGGTCTATTCCGACCGCTCCTTCACCTTCGAGATGCGCATGCCGCCGGCGACCTTCCTGATCAAGAAGGCGGCTGGCATGAAGGCGACGGGGAAGCCCGGGTCGGGCTCCAAGGAGCCGGGCAAGGCGGTTGCCGGCCAGATCACGACGATGCAGTTGCGCGACATCGCGCAGAAGAAACTGAAGGACATGAATACCAACGACGTCGAGGCCGCCATGCGCACGCTCGCGGGCACCGCCCGCTCGATGGGCCTCCAAGTGGTGGAGAACTAAGCCATGGGCGTAGCACCAGAGAAGATCAAGGAAACGCGCCTCGCCGGCGGCAAGCGGATGCTGGCTGCAGGCCAGGGTATCGACCCGGCCAAAGCCTACGGCGTCGAGGAGGCGGTGAAGCTCGTCAAGGGCCGCGCCAAGGCGAAGTTCGACGAGACCATCGAGATCTCGATGAACCTCGGCGTCGATCCCAAGCACGCCGACCAGATGGTTCGCGGGGTGTGCAACCTGCCGAACGGTACCGGCCGTACGCTGCGGGTCGCGGTGTTTGCGCGTGGAGCCAAGGCCGAGGAGGCGAAAGCCGCCGGCGCCGACATCGTCGGCGCGGAGGATCTGGTCGAGCAGATCTCGAAGGGCCAGATCAACTTCGACCGCTGCATCGCGACGCCCGACCTGATGGGCCTCGTCGGCCGCCTCGGCAAGGTGCTGGGCCCCCGTGGCCTGATGCCGAACCCGCGTGTCGGCACCGTGACCATGGACGTCACCGCCGCCGTCAAGGGCGCCAAGGGCGGCGCCGTCGAGTTCCGCGTCGAGAAGTCCGGCATCGTGCACGCCGGCGTCGGCAAGGCGAGCTTTGGCGAGACCGCGCTGGTCGAGAACATCCGCGCCTTCGTTCAGGCGGTCGTGCGCGCCAAGCCGGCGGGCTCGAAGGGCTCGTACGTGAAGAAGATCTCGCTGTCGTCGACTCAAGGGCCGGGCGTCAAGCTCGACCAGGCGTCGGTGTCGGCAGGCCCCGTCCAGGGCTGAAGTGGCCGGGCAGCGATGCCCGCCACAGGACAACTTTTCCGGAGGGCAACTTCCGGAATGCTGGGGCGGACCGCAAGGGAAGCCCTCGCACCTGTCCGAAACTGCAGGTGCCGGCAGCGATGCCGGCCGAAACCGACTGGGCCTGCAATAGACGGGAGACGGGCCGAATTCCTCTCACCGGGATTTCGGTTTGAACCTCTTCGGGTCGCACCGTGCCGCCTTCGGGCGTAGCGGGCGGACAGGTTTTCCGAACCGCTGCGGCGGCACGCCCTGCCAAGGGGCGCGTCACGCAGCAGGGTGCAACCCGCGAAACGGCCTTCGGGTCGGTTCGCACACTGGGAGTAGCCAAGTGGACAGAGCCGCAAAACGTGCGCTCGTCGCGTCGCTCAACGGTGCCCTGAAGGACACCGGCGTGATCGTCGTCGCTCGCAATGCGGGCCTGGTGGCCGCCCAATCCGCAGACCTGCGTCGCCGTGTCAAGGCGGCGGGGGGCTCGGTGAGGGTCGCCAAGAACAAGCTGGCCGCGCTCGCACTCACTGGCACCGACGCCGAAGGCATCAAGGGACTTCTGAAGGGGCCGACTATCCTGGCCTTTTCGAGGGACCCGATTGCCGCGGCCAAGGCGACCGTCGCCTACGCCAAGGAGAACGACAAGCTCGTCATTCTCGGCGGCGCGATGGGCAAATCCGTCCTCGATGCCAATGCAGTGAAGGCGCTCGCCGAGTTGCCGTCGCTCGATGAGCTTCGTGCCATGTTCCTGGGCACGCTCATGGCGCCGGCCGGCAAGCTTGTACGCACGATGAACGAGCCTGGTTCCAAGCTCGCGCGTCTGCTCCAGGCCAAGGTGGACAAGGAGGGTGGTGTGCCCGCCGCCTGAGGCGAGACGCCATCTCCGCAAACGACAACACGACCAACTCCAGGTTCAAATCGAAAGGTGAACGACAATGGCTGATCTGGCCACACTGAAAGGCGAGCTGTCCAAGCTCACGGTTCTCGAGATCTCGCAGCTCATCAAGCAGCTCGAAGAGGAGTGGGGCGTCTCCGCCGCCGCGCCGATGGCGATGGCTGCTGCCGGGCCTGCGGGCGCCGCTGCCGCTCCCGTCGAGGAGCAGACCGAGTTCTCGGTCTTCCTCATGTCGAGCGGCGACAAGAAGATCAACGTCATCAAGGAGGTCCGCACCATCACCGGCCTCGGCCTGAAGGAGGCGAAGGATCTCGTCGAGGCCGGCGGCAAAGCTGTGAAGGAGGGCGTCTCCAAGGATGAAGCCGCCAAACTCAGGAAGATGCTCGAGGATGCGGGCGCCAAGGTCGAAGTGAAGTAAGTGAGGCATCAGGCAGCCGGCAATCGGGGGCTCCCGATTGCCGATTGCCGATTTGAGCGATTTCCCGGAGTTCCCACGATGCCGAGGGCGGCGTTGCGGGGGGGCTCCGGCAAGTCGTTTCTGAAAGCTCTTCCGAAAATGCTCGGCAGAGTTGTCCGAAGCGCAACTAACCGGCCCGGATGCGAAGTGGGCATCCGAAGGGCCAACCGGCCCGGATGCGAAGTGGGCATCCGAAGGGCCAACTTAAGAGGAGCGATCCATGGCTGAGACGTTCACCGGCCGCCGGCGCATCAGGAAGAAGTTCGGCTCGATCGGCGAGATTGCCGAGATGCCGAACCTCATCGAGGTGCAGAAAAGCTCCTATGACGACTTCCTGATGGTCAAGGAGCCGCCGGGCGGGCGGACCGATGCCGGCCTCCAGTCGGTGTTCCGCTCCGTGTTCCCGATTTCCGACTTCGCGGGCAAGTCGACGCTCGAGTTCGTGCGCTACGACTTCGAGCCGCCGAAGTTCGACGTCGACGAGTGCCAGCAGCGTGACATGACCTACGCAGCGCCCCTCAAGGTGAAGCTGCGCCTGATCGTGTTCGATGTGAACGAGGAGACGGGCTCCAAGTCGATCAAGGACGTCAAGGAGCAGGACGTCTACATGGGCGACATGCCGTTCATGACCTCGAACGGCACCTTCGTCATCAACGGCACCGAGCGCGTGATCGTCTCCCAGATGCACCGCTCGCCGGGCGTCTTCTTCGACCACGACAAGGGCCGGACGCACTCGAGCGGCAAGTTCCTGTTTGCTGCCCGCATCATTCCCTATCGCGGCTCGTGGCTCGACTTCGAGTTCGATGCCAAGGACAACGTCTATGTGCGCATCGACCGCAAGCGCAAGCTGCCGGTGACGACGCTGCTCTATGCGCTCGGCCTCAACGACGAGCAGATCCTGTCGACGTTCTATCAGCCGATCGTGATCAAGGACTCCAAGAAGGGCTGGAAGATGCCTTTCGTTGCCGAGAAGATGCGTGGCGTCACGCCGGTCGCCGATCTCGTCGATGCCAAGACGGGCGAGGTCGTGGCGAAGGCCGGTGAGAAGATTACCGCGCGCCGCGCCCGTGATCTGGCCGAAGGTGGCCTCACCGAGGTGCTGGCCGGCCCGGAGGAACTCACGGGCCGATACATCGCAGAAGACATCGTCAACATGGAGACCGGGCAGATCTATGTCGAGGCCGGCGAAGAGATCGACGCCAAGCTGCTCGTTGTGCTCAAGGAGGCCAAGCTCAAAGACTTCTCGGTCCTCGATATCGACCATGTGACCATCGGCGCCTACATCCGCAGCACGCTCAACATCGACAAGAACTCCAACGGCCACGAGGCCCTGCTCGACATCTACCGAGTCATGCGCCCGGGCGAGCCGCCGACGATCGATGCGGCGACCGACCTGTTCCACGGCCTGATGTTCGATCCCGAGCGCTACGACCTCTCGGCCGTCGGCCGCGTGAAGATGAACATGCGCCTCGATCTCAAGGCCGAGGACACCGTGCGCGTGCTGCGCAAGGAGGACATCCTCGAGGTCGTCAGGACGCTCGTTGGCTTGCGCGATGGCCGCGGCGAGATCGACGACATCGACCATCTCGGCAACCGGCGCGTGCGCTCGGTCGGCGAGCTGATGGAGAACCAGTATCGCATCGGCCTGCTGCGGATGGAGCGCGCGATCAAGGAGCGCATGTCGTCGGTCGATATCGACACGGTGATGCCGCAGGACCTGATCAACGCCAAGCCCGCGGCCGCCGCGGTGCGCGAGTTCTTCGGCTCCTCGCAGTTGAGCCAGTTCATGGACCAGACCAACCCGCTCTCCGAGATCACGCACAAGCGGCGTCTCTCGGCGCTGGGCCCAGGCGGTCTCACCCGTGAACGCGCCGGCTTCGAGGTGCGCGACGTGCACCCGACCCACTACGGCCGCATCTGCCCGATCGAGACGCCGGAAGGCCCCAACATCGGTCTCATCAACTCGCTCGCCACGTTCGCACGCGTCAACAAGTACGGGTTCATCGAGAGCCCGTATCGCCGCGTCAAGGACGCCCGCCTCACCAATGAGGTTCTGTACCTCTCCGCCATGGAGGAGATGCGCCACCACGTCGCCCAGGCCAATGCCGAGATCGACGCCAAGGGACGCCTCACCGGCGACCTCGTCACCGTACGCTACCAGGGCGACGTCATGCTCGTGTCGCCCGACCAGGTCGACTACATCGACGTCTCGCCCAAGCAGCTCGTGTCGGTCGCAGCAGCCCTGATCCCGTTCCTCGAGAACGACGACGCCAACCGCGCGTTGATGGGTTCGAACATGCAGCGCCAGGCCGTGCCGCTGATCCGTGCCGAGGCGCCGCTCGTGGGCACCGGCATGGAGGAGGTAGTGGCGCGTGACTCAGGCGCGGCCATCGCTGCTCGCCGCACCGGCATCGTCGATCAGGTTGACGCGACGCGTATCGTCATCCGCGCGACGGAGGAAACCGATCCCTCCAAGCCCGGTGTCGACATCTATCGCCTGCGCAAGTTCCAGCGCTCCAACCAGAACACCTGCATCAACCAGCGTCCGCTGGTGAACGTCGGCGACAGCGTGAAGGCCGGCGAGATCGTCGCCGATGGTCCCTCGACTGACCTTGGCGATCTGGCGCTCGGCAAGAACGTGCTCGTCGCGTTCATGCCGTGGATGGGTTACAACTTCGAGGACTCGATCCTGCTCTCCGAGCGCGTCGTGTCCGAGGACGTCTTCACCTCGATCCACATCGAGGAATTCGAGGTGATGGCCCGCGACACCAAGCTGGGCCCCGAGGAGATCACGCGCGACATTCCGAACGTCTCGGAAGAGGCGCTGAAGAACCTCGACGAGGCGGGCATCGTCTACATCGGCGCCGAGGTCAATCCGAGCGACATCCTGGTCGGCAAGATCACGCCGAAGGGCGAGAGCCCGATGACGCCCGAGGAGAAGCTGCTGCGCGCGATCTTCGGCGAGAAGGCCTCCGACGTGCGCGACACCTCGCTCCGGCTGCCGCC
>JANOJW010000612.1:0-3451 GCA_031418955.1 Hyphomicrobiales bacterium
GGACCACGTCACGGTCGATGCAGGCTTTGCCGAGGGTTCTGACGTGCCGCTCGTCGGCCACAACTTGGCGAAGGTCGTCGAGGACATGGAGAAGCGCATGCGCGAGGCTGCCGCCGACCTCGAGTTCGAGACGGCGGCCCGGCTGCGCGACGAGATCAAGCGGCTGCGCGAGACCGAGCTGGCGATTGCCGACGATCCCATGGCCCGCCAGGCCGACATCGACGGCCGCACCGGCGGCTTCCAGGGCGCGCGAAAATACGGCAACGCGGCCAACACGCCGCCCACGCGTGGCGCCGCCGGCACTCGCGACACGCAATCACGCATTCGCAAGCCGACGCTCGACGAGATGACCGTCGGCCGCACGGAGGTGCCGGCAGACCGCCCGATGCCGCGCCCACCACGCCAGTCGCACGCCGACGACATGCGCACCGAGCGCAGCGCCAGCCCGCCGAAAAAGCCCGAACGCCGTGGCCGCCCCCGCAAGACCGGAAGGCCCGGGGCTTGATCACCCACCTCCGGGCGCCTTACCCCTTGCCGTCGCCGACGATGGCCATCAGCTGCTTGTGGATGAGCTGGTTGCCCGCCGCGAACCCTCCGGCTGCCGCCTTGGCGGGCTTGCCGCCAAGATCGGTGGCGATACCTCCGGCCTCGTGGACCAGCAGAATGCCGGCCGCCACGTCCCAGGCCTCGAGCTTGGGATCCCAATAGGCGTCGTAGCGGCCAGAGGCGACCCAGGCCAGGTCGATCGCGGCCGCGCCACCGCGACGAATGCCGGTGGTCTCGCGCATCATGACTTTGCACTCTGAGAGAAACCGATCGTGGCCGGGGCGGCCGCGGTTGGGGATGCCGGTCGCCACCACGCAGTCGGCGAGCAGTCGGCGGTTGGCGACGCGCAGGCGGCGGTCGTTCATGAATGCGCCTTTGCCCTTCTCGGCGGTGTAGAGCTCGTCCATGATCGGGTTGTAGATCACGCCTGCGACGACCTCGCCGTCCCGCTCGAGCCCGACCGAGATGGCGAAGATCGGGATGCCGTGCATGAAGTTCGTCGTGCCGTCGAGCGGGTCGACGATCCAGCGGTGGGACTTGTCGGGACCTTCGACGGCACCGCGCTCCTCCATCAGGAAGCCGTAACCCTCGCGCGCCCGGGACAGCTCGCGAAACAGCGTCTCCTCGGCGCGCATATCAGCCGCCGTGACGAAGTTGCCCGGCCCTTTCACCGAGACCTGCAGCTGCTCGACTTCGCCGAAGTCGCGCGCGAGACCACGGCCGGCCTTGCGGACGGCGGCGACCATGACATTCATCAGGGCTGAGGAGGGCATTTTGCGATCTCGGGCGTGGCGGCTTGCGGTGGGCCTACCGGCTAACGCCTGGGAAGGCAACCGGCGTGATGGGACCAACACGCTGGGCTCCCGCGCGCCGGCAATTGATCCGTACCCCCATCGGACTCTCCTATGGTTCGTCCCCGTTGACGGCCGTTTCTGCGTTTCCTACATGACCTGGATCGAGGGGACCGGAGAGGGTAATGGCTGAAACGATCCTGGCGCTGCTCTACGACCCGGCCGCCTGGGCGGCGTTCCTCACGCTCGTCGTCATGGAGATCGTGCTCGGGATCGACAACCTGATCTTCATCGCGATCATCACCAATCGCCTCCCCGTGCATCAACAGCCACGTGCCCGGCAGATCGGCATCGGCCTCGCTTTGATCATGCGGCTGGCGCTGCTCGGCACAATTGCGATCATCATCAAGCTCACCGCTCCGATCTTCACCGTGCTCGGCAAGAGCTTCTCGTGGCGCGATCTCATCCTGATTGCGGGCGGCCTGTTCCTCGTCTGGAAGGCGACCACGGAGATCCATCATCGCGTCGACGCAGATCCCGGGCCGGGCGTGTTCGACCGGAAGACGGTGAGCCTCGGCTTTGCGGCGGCCATCGGCCAGATCATCATGATCGATATCGTGTTCTCGCTCGACAGCATCATCACCGCGGTCGGCATGACCGAGCATGTGCCGATCATGGTGGCGGCCGTCGTCATCACCGTGATCGTGATGCTGGTTGCTGCAACGCCGCTGGCGAATTTCGTCAACAGAAATCCGACCATCGTCGTGCTCGCACTGGGCTTTCTGCTGATGATCGGAGGGGCGCTGATCGCGGAAGGCTTCGGCGCCAAGGTCCCCAAAGGCTACATCTATGCCGCGATGGCGTTCTCGGCGCTGGTCGAAGGGATCAACATGCTGGACCGCCGGGCACGCCAGCGGCGAGAGCAGAACCCGCCCGGGTGAACAGGTGCGGTTCCCTGCCTTCATTCGGCCGCAGCGCCGCCCCGCCGTCCACGGTCGGGGCGCATTGCCGCCAGACGGCGCTGCTAAGCGCATCCTCGAAAGCGGTGGTCGGGAGTGGTTAGCAGTCGCTTAACCATTCGACCCTACGGTCGGGGCCATGGTGGGTCGTCGCGTACGCGTAACAGGTTTGATCCTCGCCTTGCTGGCCCTGTGGGGCTGCGGCAAGTCGTCGGGGCCCAATTTCGTGGCCAAACCCGAACCCTGGCGCGCTGCAGAAGAAAACCAGTGCCTCACCGGCGGCCATGTCCGCCCCAACCCCTTCGTCGTGCCCCGTGCAGCACTCGGCGGACCAGGCGGTTTCTGCGGCGCGCGGAACCCCTTCGAGATGTCGGCGGCCGTGGGCGGCCAGGTGCAGCTGCGGCCAGCCGCTCTGTTTCGCTGCGAGATGGTGCCCGCGGTCGATCACTGGATCGCAGCGGTTGTGACGCCCGCCGCCCGCCGCCACTTCGGCATACCCGTCGTCGAGATCAAGGTTGCCGCCTCCTACGCCTGCCGGCCCATGAACAACGTCGGCGGCGCCAAGCTCTCCGAGCACGGCCATGCCAACGCGCTCGACGTGTCGGCATTCCTGCTCGCCGACGGCCGCTGGGTGACGGTGAAGAAGGGCTGGCACGGCGACCCGCGCGAGCGCGGTTTCCTGCGCCATGTGCACCAGGGCGCTTGCGACACGTTCTTCACCGTGCTCGGCCCCAACGCCGACGCCAATCACCACGATCATTTCCACATGGATCTTGCCCGCCACGGCCGCGACGGGAACACGCGGATCTGCAAGTAGGGCCGCGCACGGCTGCCCAATCCAGTCCTCGAGCCGCAGCGTCCAATCCAATCGCGCGCGTGGCCGCTTTGATCCATCGACCACGTGGCGGGATCCTAAGTCTGTGCTATTCCCGCGCAACGACGCCACGCCCGCCCCGCGGAGACACCGATGCCCTACAAGGCCCCCGTCGACGACATGATGTTCGCGTTGAAGACCGCAGTGGGGCTCGACGCCCTGATCGCCGACGGCACAGTCGGGGCCGACGAGGACACCATTCGCGCCGTGCTCGAAGAAGCCGGCAGGTTCGGCACTGATATTCTCGATCCGCTCAATGCGCCGGGCGACCGCACCGGCGT
>JANOJW010000613.1:0-2869 GCA_031418955.1 Hyphomicrobiales bacterium
CGAGGCCAAGCCCATCGACGTTGCGGGGTGATCCGGCCATGGCGACAGCGACTCGCACAGTTCGAGCCGCGTGTGAATCCCCGACGGCAATCAATCCCCGCCCGGCCTTTTGCCCCTGTTACCGGAACTCAACTTAACTCATTGATTTAAATGGTGCCGCAGGAGGGATTTGAACCCCCGGCCACCCGCTTACGAAGCGGATGCTCTACCACTGAGCTACTGCGGCGGATCAGTGCGTGTTTCGATGAGGCTCCCCTTAGACCCAGGTCCGCTACTTTGCAACGGGGATTGTCGGCGACGTGCGGCGGAGAGGTCCCCCCTGGTCGAACAGGATGGCGTCACGGGTCTTGATCTGTTCGCGTGGTTAAGGGCATCACCCAAAATGGTGCCCACCCAAATTGGTGACAGTTACCGATTCCGCCCCCTATAAGGGGGTCATGTCGCCCCCGACTCGAACCACCATCGCCCGGATGAACGGCCTCGGCAACGAGATCGTCGTCGTGGACCTGCGCGGATCAAAGCGGGTGCTGTCCACCGACGAGGCGCGGCGCATCTCGGCGCAGCCCGGCTGGCGTTTCGACCAGCTGATGGCGCTGCATGATCCCGTCACGCCCGGAACGGCCAGCTATGTCCGGATCTACAACACCGACGGCTCGGAGGCCGGCGCCTGCGGCAACGGTATGCGCTGCGTCGTGCTATTCGACGAGCGCCGCACCGGCGCTGCACCCGCCGCCTATGAGACCGTCCGCGGTGTCCTCGCCACCACCAGCGCCGGCCCGGACGGCCATCGCATCAGCGTCGAGATGGGCGCGCCGCGCTTTGGCTGGGCCGACATCCCGTTGCGTGACCCGTTCCACAACACGCGACGCATCGAACTGCAAATCGGCCCGATCGACAATCCGGTGCTGCATTCGCCGTCCGTCGTGAACGTCGGCAATCCGCACGCGATCTTCTGGGTCGACGATGTCGACACCTACAAGCTCGAGCGCAACGGTCCATTGCTCGAGAACCACCCGATCTTCCCCGACCGCGCCAACATCTCGCTGGCCCATGTCACGTCGCGGTCCTCGATCACGCTGCGGACCTGGGAACGCGGCGCCGGGCTCACCCGGGCCTGCGGCTCGGCGGCCTGTGCCGCGGCGGTCTGCGCGGTTCGTCTGAAATTCACCGACCGTCGCGTCGTCGTCACGCTGCCGGGCGGACCGCTGACCATCACCTGGCGCGACGACGACCAGATCGTGATGGAAGGCCCAGCCGAGTTCGAGCGCCAGATCGAGGCCGATCTCGACGCGTTCCTGAAGGCGCCGGCCTGAAGCCTGATGTCCAAGCCCGAGCCACAACTGATCAACTTCGGCTGCCGCCTCAACGCCTACGAGGCCGAGGTTATGCGCCGTCACGCGAGTGCAGCGGGCTTGGGCCACGCGATTATCGTGAACACCTGTGCGGTGACGGCGGAGGCCGTGCGGCAGGCCCAGCAGGCGATCCGCAAGGCGCGCCGCGAAAATCCGTCGGCTCGCCTGATCGTAACCGGCTGCGCGGCGCAGACCGAGCCCGAGCGCTTCGCCGACATGTCAGAGGTCGACCACATTCTCGGCAATGGCGAGAAGACACGGCCCGAGATCTGGGCCGCGCTCGGCACCAGCGATTGTGAGCGCGTGCAGGTCGACGACATCATGTCGGTGCGGGAGACGGCCGGTCACCTGATCGACGGCTTCGGTACGCGGGCGCGGGCCTATGTGCAGGTGCAGAACGGCTGCGATCACCGCTGCACGTTCTGCATCATCCCTTATGGCCGTGGGCCCTCGCGCTCGGTGCCGGCGGGCGAGGTCGTGGCGCAGGTGCGACAGCTCGTCGAGGCGGGCTACGTGGAAGTGGTGCTGACCGGCGTCGATCTGACCTCGTACGGCGGCGGCCTGCCGGGCGAGATGGGGCTCGGCCGCCTGGTTCGCCAGATCCTGCGGCATGTGCCGCAGCTCGCGCGCCTGCGCCTTTCGTCCATCGACCAGGTGGAGGCTGACCCCGACCTGATCGCCGCACTCGCCGACGAGCCGCGGCTGATGCCGCACCTGCACCTGTCGCTGCAGGCTGGCGACGATCTGATCTTGAAGCGCATGAAGCGGCGGCACCTGCGGGCCGACGCCATCCGGTTCTGCCAGGAAGTGCGCCGACTGCGCCCCGACATCGCCTTCGGCGCCGATCTCATCGCGGGCTTTCCGACCGAGACCGAGGAGATGTTCAAGCGCACGCTGGACATAGTTCAGGAGTGCGGGCTGGCATTCGTGCACGCCTTCCCGTATTCCGCCCGGAGAGGCACGCCCGCCGCGCGCATGCCGCAGGTGCCGCGAGCCGAGGTGAAGGCCCGGGCGACACGCTTGCGTGAAATCGGCAGCCAAGCGCGCTACCGCCATTTTTCGGGCCAAGTCGGACGGTCACTAGACGTACTTTTGGAGCGCGACGGCATGGGCCGCACCCCGGATTTTTCTGAGATCGTCGTGCCCGAGGCCACGGCCGGGACGTTGGTGAGCGCGCGCGTCAACGGGCACGATGGCGCGCGGCTCGCCGGCGAGGCCGTCCGATGAGCGAGCCAGCCAAGAAGCGCGGTTTCTTGGGACGCCTGTTCGGCCGCGAAGATACTCCGCAGCCCGAGTCCGCGCCTGCCGCCGAGGTAGAGGTCCTCAATCCCCCTGCGGAGAACCGTCCCCAGATCGACGTTGCGGCTCCCGTGGACCTCGACGGTCTGTCCGAGCCAACAGCCCTGGCGCGTCCAGCACCCGAACCGGTCGAGCTAGAATCTGCGGCCTTGGAGCTGGCGCCGAGCCAGGAACCTGCTCGCGTCCCAGTCGATCCGTCCCCCAAGACGGGTTGGTTC
>JANOJW010000614.1:0-7463 GCA_031418955.1 Hyphomicrobiales bacterium
CCAAGCCCTTCGATCCTCGGGAACTGGTCATCCGCCTGCAGCGGATCATCAAGCGGTCCGAGCCGCCGCCGCCTCCCAAGGAAGAGGTGCGCATGGGTCTGATCGTGTTCCATGCCGGGCGCGGTGACCTGAAGCGGGGCGAAACTCTCATCAAGATCACCGATCGCGAGCGCGAGCTGTTGCGCCTGTTCGCTGATCGGCCGTCGACGCCGATCCCGCGTCATGAGCTTGCCGAGGACGGTTCGACCGGTAGCGAGCGCGCGATCGACGTGCAGATCAATCGTCTGCGGCGAAAGATCGAGACCGATCCGGCCAATCCCGTCTACCTGCAGACGGTGCGCGGCAAGGGCTACATCCTGTACACGGATTGAGATCATGCTGTTCGAGCGCCCGCCCAAGGAACCGACGCAGAAGGCTGGATGGAGCGCGCTAGCGACGGCCCGCGCGCGGATACATGCCGCGCGCCAGGTCGGCTGGCGCGGCTGGTTCTTGAACGTCGCTGCTTTCGTGCGAGGCTTGGTCCGGCTGCCGTTCCGCGAGGCGATTTCGACGCTCGCGAACGCTTTCACGCCGAAAGGCCTCTACGCGCGGGCCCTGCTCATCATCATCACCCCGATCGTGCTGCTGGAGAGCGTCGTTGCCTTCGCCTTCATGGAGCGGCATTGGCAATCAGTGACGCGGCGGCTTTCGGAGGCG
The DNA here is from genome assembly GCA_031418955.1 of Hyphomicrobiales bacterium. Taxonomy (GTDB): domain Bacteria; phylum Pseudomonadota; class Alphaproteobacteria; order Rhizobiales; family Hyphomicrobiaceae. The sequence goes on from JANOJW010000614.1 coordinate 697, forward strand.
ACCGCGCGAGATGTCGGCGCCTTGATCGAGCTTTACGAAGGGGCGAACTCGGAGGACGACCACCAGCGCCTCGTCGACATGGCGCGGGAACGCTTGAACCTGTCGATGCAGATCCTTCCCGCCAGCGATCTGCCGCCGGCACAACCAAAGCCATTTCTTGCACTCCTCGACAACACGCTGACGGCGGAGATCCGCCAGCATATCAAGCATCCCTTCTGGCTGGACACCGTGGGGGGCACGCGGCACGTGGAGATCCAGGTCAAGCACGACGCCGCGATCCTGAAGTTCCTGGTCAAGCGTGACCAGACGTACGCCTCGAACTCGCACATCTTCCTCGTGTGGATGGTCGGCACGTCGGTCGTCTTGCTCACCGTCGCGATTCTGTTCCTGCGCAACCAGATCCGGCCGATCCTGCGGCTTGCGGAAGCGGCCGAGGCCTTCGGAAAAGGCCGGCCGCCGCCGCCGGACTTCCGCCCGCGCGGCGCGCGCGAGGTTCGCCAGGCGGCAACCGCTTTCCTCGAGATGCGCGACAACATCTCCCAGCACGTCGGGCAGCGCACGACGATGCTGGCGGGCGTCAGTCACGACCTGCGAACCATGCTGACGCGCATGAACCTGCAACTGGCGTTCCTGGGCGGCGGCTCCGAGGTGCAGGCCATGCGGACGGACCTGCGAGCCATGCAGCATATGCTCGAGGACTACGAGAACTTCGCCAAGGGCGACGGCGGTGAGATGGCCACCGAGACGAACGTGCGCGAGTTGCTCGAGGAGGTCGTCGGCGACGCCGTCCACTTCGGGGTGCCGATCGACTTGAAGTTCCGGCGCGGCCGCAAAGACTTGAAGTTGCCGTTGAAGCGCAACGCCATGAAGCGCGTGATCATCAACCTGCTGTCGAACGCCGCCCGCTTCGGCGATCAGATTATCGTGCGCGCGGCGGCCGAGCGCGGCTACCTGCGCATCGAGGTCGACGACAATGGACCAGGAATCCCGCTCGGGGAACGCGAGAATGTGTTCAAGCCGTTCTACCGCATCGATCATGCCCGCAATCAAACGAGCGAGGGCAACTCGGGTCTGGGCCTCGCGATTGCGCGCGACATCGCCAAGTCGCACGGCGGCAGCGTCATCCTCGGCGACAGCTCGATGGGCGGCCTGCGGGCGATCATCCGCGTGCCGCTGTAGTGGCGGTTGCCTTCGTTGGAAGGCATGCAGGCTTTAGGAGTTGTGATGTTCGACTGCGAGCCGATGCGTCGCAGCAAGCTTCCCGAAGCCTATCTCGATTTGCGGATTGGCGCTGATACAAGGGCCCACAGGGAAAGGCGCGTGCGCGGGTTCGTTGGCGGACCGTTCAAGCTGTACCGGGTACAGGGTACCGACGAGAAGCTCGTGGCGGTGGTTGGCCCTCGATTCCGAGATGGCAGCGTTCCCACCTCTGATCTACTCCGGTATCGGCACACTGAGTGGGCCAGTATTCTATGCACCCTTGCAGAATGAGAGCGGCCTGATCAAGCAGAACATTGAAGCGTTTTTGTTTGGAGCGCTGACGCGGAAACAAGCCAAGTGATTGATCACCGCTGCGGCGCGACAGGCAGCTTATCGGCCTTGCGCGAGCGGGGATCCGACACCTCGATCCATCGCAAGCCATCGGCGCCAATCCGCGACCCGAGGCGCTCGAACTGCTTGCGGATGGATTGTGCGAGCGCAGGCGATAGGCTGTCGAGGCCTGCATAGAGCCGGCCGGACTGCGCGATCGTGGTAAGCGAGACTGCCGCCAGCACGACGAGCCCAACTGCGGCCGTCCGCCCCGCGACACGGCGCCTGGGCACGGAGAGATTTCCGCGCGCGGCCGAAACGCGTTGCGTGAGGTCCTGCACGCGCGCCATCGCAGATGAGCCGGGCGCGGTCTTGGCCTCGCTCTCGTCCTCGACCTTTTCGGCAGGGGACTGCGACCCGTTCGACGTCATCACAGGGCCAGGGAGAAATCGAGGCGCCGGCCCGATTGGCTGGCTTCGAGCACCGCCCGAGGCCATCAGAGCCTCGAGCCGGGTCAGAGCTGGCCGCACGTCAAGCTGAAGCATCGCGCCATAGGCGGTGACGACATGCGCTGTTTCCGGCCAGCCCGGCATCTCGTCCACCCGCCCGGCCTCGAGCGCCAGCACGACGGCCGGTGTCGTCTGCAGCCGCACTGCCAATTCGCCAACCGACAGGCCCAGCGCCTGCCGCATGCCCAGGAACAGCTGCGCGATGCGCGGCTCGCTGTTGAACGTGCGCGCAGTGACGGGGATGGCGCGTGCTCCTGGGTTGCGCCCGGGTCGTTCGGTGGACTGACGCATGACTGCCTACGCGGGGACGAGGCTGGGTTCGTACGCTATATGCTACGGCATCGATCGGTCGGTCATCTGGCGCTGCTTGTCAATTGCCCAGCCTCACCGAGCCGATACGTGCCGCGGCCGTGTTGTCAGATTTCGACACCTTCGTTTTCGGCGAACCGGCCAAGCTCGTCGCGGAGGTTGCCGGCGCCCGACGCCATCAGCCGCTCGATGTGCAACCGTGCCCGTTCCGCATCGAGGGAGAGCACCATGGCCTTCACCGGTCCGATGCTCGCCGGCGTCATCGACAGCGAGCGAAAACCGAGCCCAATCAGCGCCATCGCCTCCAGCGGCCGCCCGCCGATTTCGCCGCACAAGGTCACGGGAACCTTGTGCCGGCCGGCGGCCTCAACGATCGTGCGCAGTGCGCGCAGGAAGGCAACGCTGAGCGTGCTGTAGCGGTTGCCGACATGCGGATTGCCGCGATCGGCGGCGAACAGGTACTGCATCAGATCGTTGCTGCCGACCGAGACGAAGTCGACCTTGGGCAACACGGTCTCGAGCTCGAACAGCAGCGACGGCACCTCGATCATCACCCCGACGTGGATCGATGCGGGCGGAGGCTGGCCGCGCTTTCCCGCCAGCTCCAGCTCTTTGTCGACCAGGCTGCGCGCGGCGGAGAACTCGGCAAGCTCCGCCACCATCGGGATCATGATATGCAACTCGGCACCCGCCGCGGCGCGGATCAGCGCGCGCAACTGCGTGCGCAGCAGCGCCGGCCGATCGAGCGCCATGCGCACGCCACGCCAGCCGAGCGCCGGGTTCTCCTCGGCGACCGGCTTCATGTAAGGCAACACCTTGTCGCCGCCGATGTCGAGGGTGCGGAACACCACCGGCTTGCCGGCCGCTCCATCCAGCACGTTGCGGTAGACCTCGGTCTGCCGCTCGAGCCGGGGCAAGGAGGTCGCGATCATGAACTGCAGCTCGGTCCGGAACAACCCGACGCCATCGGCTCCAGAGGCCGCCAGATGCGACAGCTCGACTTGCAAGCCGGCGTTGAGCAGCAGCTCGATGCGCTGCCCGTCGCGGGTGGTCGCGGGCGTGCCGACGAGCGAGCGATATTTGTCCTGACGTCGCGCGCGAAACCGAGCCTTGCCCTTGTAGGCCTCGATCACCTCGGCGCCGGGCCGCACGAACACGTCGCCCGAATCCGCGTCGACGATGATGGCGTTGCCGCGCTCCACCTGTTCCATCACGCCGCGCGCCTGTCCGATCGCGGCAATGCCGAGCGCGCGGGCGACGATCGCCACGTGGCTCTGGCCGCTGCCATCCTCGATCACGAGACCGCGCAACCGGCTGCGCTCGTAGTCGAGCAGATCGGCCGTTCCCATGCTGCGCGCGACGATGATGGCGTCGTCCGGGATTTCCTTCTTCAGGACGCCGCCGTTCTTGCGGGCGGTGAGGACGCGCAGCAGCCGGTCCGACAGATCGTCGATCTCGCGCATGCGCTCGCGCCAGAACGGATCCGTCTGGCGCGGCATCCGCGCCCGGGTCTGATTGAGCACCCGCTCGACCGCGGCCTCGGCGGTAAGCCCCGAGGCGACCGCCTCGTGCAACCGACGCTGCCAGCCGCGGTCATTGGCGAACATGCGATAGGCTTCGAGCACGTCGCGATGCTCGCCGTCCCGCGCCAGCTCGCCCTGGTCGATCAGCTCGTCGAGCGTCGCTTTGAGTTCGGAGAGCGCGGTCTCCAGGCGCTGGGCCTCGATCACCGGATCCTCGCTGGTGAGGTCGGTGACGACGACGCGCGGCTCATGCAACACGACGTGGCCCAGCGCCAGGCCTTCGGCGATCGGCTGGCCGTGCAGATGCAGGGCGCGCGAGCGATCGGCGTTGTCCACGCGCGGCTCGCCTGCAACCGTGGCCGCGACCGGGTTCGACAGGAGATGCTCGGCGAGCACCATGGCCGTTGCCTGCAGCGTCTCGACATCCTCGTCGGGGTATTCGCGGAACGTCTTGTTCTGGACGGTCAGCACGCCCATGATCTCGCCGCCGCGCAGGATCGGCACGGCGAGGAACGAGTGGTAGATCTCCTCACCCGTCTCCGGTCGGTAGGAAAACGCCGGGTGCTTCTGGGCATCGGGCTCGTTGACGGGGATGGCAAGCTCCGCGCAGCGCCCGACGAGGCCTTCGCCGCGCTTCATGAAGGTGGCGTGGACGGCTGACTTGTTCAGACCCTCGGTGGCGATCAGCTCCAGCTGGCCGTCCTGGCGCTTCAGGTAGATCGAGCAGACTTCGGCCACCATCAGGCTGGCGATCTGCGTGACGATCTTGTCGAGCCGGCTCTGGCCGTCGTCGGTGCCTGCCATGATCTCGCGCAGGCGGCGCATCATCACGCGCAGCGAGACCCTCGCCGGCTCTGCAGCGGCGATCGGCGCATCGTCGATCGGTCTCTTTGCCATGGCTGCCCGCTCGCCGGATCGGCCGTGTCCGTGGCCGCCCCGTTCCTTAGTGTATATCGCCGGGTTGACCCAGCGGTCGATGTAATCGCCCAGGGTCGTGGGCTGCGCGCGGGGGGGAGCGCTACTGGGCGTCGGGGCCGTACAGCGAATGCAGCGTGCGCACGGCAAGCTCGGCATAGGCCGAGTCGATCAGGACGCTGATCTTGATCTCGGACGTGGTGATGGCGAGGATGTTGATGCCCTTCGCCGCCAGCGCCGTGAACATCTGCGCCGCGACGCCCGCGTGACTGCGCATGCCGATGCCGATGACCGAGACCTTGACCACGTCGGCCGAACTGACGATGTCGGCATAGCCGATGGTCTTTTTCGCCCCCTTCAGCACGTCGAGCGCGCGGGGCAGCTCGCTTTCGAGCACCGTGAACGTCATGTCCGTCGTGCGCGCGTCGGAGGCGAGGTTCTGCACGATCATGTCGACGTTGACATTGGCCTCGGCGAGCGGGCCAAAAATGCTGGCCGCAACGCCCGGCTTGTCGGCGATCTTCTGCAGGGTGATCTTGGCCTCGTCCTTCGAGTAGGCGATGCCGCTGACGATCTGCTTTTCCACGATCTCATCCTCGTCGCATACGGTCGTGCCGATCTGGTCGTTGTTGCCCTCGCGCACGGGGAGCATCTGGTCGGGCGGCACGAAGCTCGAGAGCACGCGCGTGCGCATCTTGTAGACCATGGCGAGTTCGACCGAGCGGGTCTGCAGCACCTTGGAGCCGAGCGAGGCCATCTCCAGCATCTCCTCGTAGGAGATCTTGGGCAGCCGGCGCGCCTTCGGCACGATGCGCGGGTCGGTCGTGTAGACGCCGTCGACGTCGGTGTAGATGTCGCACAGGTCAGCCTTGAGCGCGATGGCGAGCGCCACCGCGCTGGTGTCGGAGCCGCCGCGGCCGAGCGTCGCCAGCCGGTTGCGCTCGGCCACGATGCCCTGGAAGCCCGTGACCACGGCCACCTCGCCGCCATCGAGGCGGGCCCTGAGCTTCTCCCCCGGGATGCCGACGATCCGCGCCGCGCCATGCGCGTCGTCGGTTTGGATCGGGATCTGCCAGCCTTGCCATGAGCGCGCCGAGATACCCATCGATTGCAGAACGATCGCGAGCAGGCCTGCGGTGATGTTTTCGCCCGACGCCACGACCGCGTCGTACTCGCGCGCGTCATGCAGGAGCGACGCCTCGCGCACCCAGGCGACGAGTTGGTTGGTCGCCCCCGACATGGCGGAGACCACGACCGCCACCTTGTTGCCGGCGTCCACTTCACGCTTGACGTGATGCGCGACGTTGCGGATGCGCTCGACATTGGCGACAGATGTGCCGCCAAACTTCATCACCAGGGTTGTCATGGCCGTTTCGCGACTGCGCCCCCGTTCGCGCCAGGCATCATTTCCGGCTCTGGACCCGCGCCTGGGAATCAGCCGTCGTCGCCCCGCTTGGGCACGTCCCCGGTAGGGGTAGCCGCAGTTGTCCATTGCCCAGCCAACGCGCGTGCCGCGAGGCGCCTGCGATGGCCGATCGGCGGACTCATACTCGCGGCCCGCTGCAGTGGCAACCCACGCGCGTGCCGAATTCTCAGATGCCGCTGGGCGTCGCCTGCCGGCGCTGTTTCATCGCCAGCCACGCCGTCGCCAGCATCACCGCGCCCATGAGGGGCAGCGCCGTGAGATTGATGATGGCCCAGCCGGCCTGCTGCTGCATGAAGCCGGAGGCCGCGGCCGCCGTCGCCGTCGTCGCATAGACGAGAAAATCGTGCGCCGCCTGCACGCGCGAGCGCTCGGAGGGCCGGTAGGTCGACGTCAGCAGCGACGAGCCGCCGACGAACGTGAAGTTCCAGCCCAAGCCGACCAGCACGTTGGCCAACGCAAAATTCCACAGCTCGATGCCCATCAGGTTGACCACCGCGCACCCGACCTGGATCAGGGCCCCCGTCGCGATGATCGGCAGCACGCCGAACCGGCCGA
>JANOJW010000615.1:0-13001 GCA_031418955.1 Hyphomicrobiales bacterium
CCGACGCCGCGGTCGGCCGAGATTGGGCCGCCTTCGGTTGCGCTCGAACGGCCCATCTGGTTCGTCGCGCGCAATGAAACCACACGAAAACCTCCGCGACAGGCTCTAAGGTCGGGACGTACACCACTTGGCCTGGAGAGCGCCGATGCCTGCCGTTCCCGTCCGCGATGCGCTGCAGGAGATCTGGTCGATCGGGGGCGGAGACCACCGGGCGCTAGAGACGGTGACCCTCACCGGCGCCGAGCCGGCGCTGCCGGGTTCCTTTGCGGTCGGAACCATGGCGCAGGCGACGATTGCAGCAAGTGCGCTGGCGGCAGCAGAAGTCTGGCGCGTGCGCGGCGGGGCGGCCCAGACGGTCGCCGTCGATATGCACCACGCCGCCGTCGAGTTCCGCAGCGAGCGGTATCTGCGCGTGCCCGGTGTCGAGATGCGCGGCTGGGACGCGGTCGCGGGCCTCTACAAAACGGGTGATGGACGGGTTGTGCGGCTGCACACGAACTTCCCCCACCATCGGGACGGCATGCTGGCGCTGCTCGGCGCCAAGTACACGCACGAGAGCGTGGCGACGAAGCTCGAGGGCTGGCAGGGCGAGGCGTTCGAAACGGCGGCGGCCGAGCGCGGGCTCGTCGCGACCATGACGCGATCGCCCGAGGAGTGGGCGGCGCACGGCCAGGGACAGGCCGTGGCCGCGCTGCCGCTGTTCGAGGTCTTGAAGATCGGCGATGCGCCGCCGCGGCCGATAGGTGCGGGGACCCGTCCGCTCGATGGCGTGCGGGTGCTGGACCTGACGCGCGTGATCGCTGGGCCGGTGTGCGGGCGCACGCTCGCAGCGCATGGCGCGGACGTGCTGCAGGTGTCGAGTCCGCGGCTCCCGTTCATGGCACAGCTTGTGATGGATACGGGGCGCGGGAAGCGGGCAGCGTACGTGGAGCTCGCCGAGACGTCGGGGCGCGCGACGCTGCGCGAGCTGGCGCAGACCGCCGACGTGTTCGTGCAAGGCTATCGACCGGGCGCCATCGCGGCGCATGGCTTTGCCCCCGAGCAGCTCGCGGAAGCTGCGCCCGGCATCGTATGCGTGTCACTGTCGGCCTACGGGCATCAGGGGCCGTGGTCGGGACGGCGCGGCTTCGACAGCCTCGTGCAGAACGCCAACGGGCTCAACATCGCGGAGGCGCAGGCGGCGGGCTTCACCGACGGGCGGCCCAAGGAGCTGCCCGCGCAGGCGCTCGACCACGGCTCGGGCTATCTGTTGGCGACGGGCGCGATGATGGCGCTGAAGCGGCAGCGGGAGGAAGGCGGGTCGTGGCTGGTGCGGGTGTCGCTGGCGCAGACGGGGCATTGGTTCTGGCGGCTCGGACGGCTCGGCGCGGATGGCCTCAGCGCGAAGGACCCGGGCTTGGAAGATGTGGCCGCCCAACTCGAGACGACGCCGTCAGGCTTTGGTGAGATGACCGCGGTGCGGCACGCGGGGCGGCTGTCGGCGACGCCCCCGCACTGGGCCCGGCCGTCGGTGCCGCTCGGCAGTCATGCCCCGGTGTGGTCGTCGGGGCCAAGCGCTTAACCGGCTCTTAACGCGCTCCACCTACAGTTCACGTCGATTTGGACCGGCGGCTCGTGCGGGCCACCAGGTGGTATTGTTCGTTCGGCTCGGAGCGAGACAGCGATGGCATTCGGCAAGCGCGTCACGCCGCCCAAATCTACGGCTGACACGACGGCGACGTCGGCCCAGACGCTCGCAACAGCCAGAGCAGCGCTCGCGGCACCCGATGCTGCGCCGTCGACGACGGCCGACCGGCTCGTTGCCCTGCGCGAGACCATGATGGGTCTTTTCATCAAGGCGTCGCGGATCGCCAATGCCGTGAAAGAGGATGGCGGCATCGAGGTCAACGGTGTGCTCGACGAGCCAGATCCTTTTGGGGATCCGCTGAACGTCCGCGGCTTTGAGGAGCATTTCATGTTCTTCGAGGGCAGCACGAAAATGAACTCCGTGTTCGTCTACGCCGACGTCCCGCATCTCGATACGCTCGATCCCAACGCGCAGCTGCACCTGCATCTGCTACTCGGCCGCATTCACGAGTTGAACCGGTTCTGCCAGCAGGCCGTGATCGACGGCGCGCTGCGCATCGCGCTGCAGTCGCCGAAGATGCCGCCGCTGATCGACCGCATCGTGGTCGGCACCGCGTTCTTCGTGTCGCTGTTCGAGAATGCCGAGATCGCATTGCCCTATCTCCAGTCCGCGCCGATGCGGGCGATGCCGAGCGCGGAGGTGTCGCGCCTGCGCGAGGGCCTGGAGCGGCACCGGCTGATGGCGTTCGACACGATGATCGCGCCGCACACGCTCGAGGAGATGCTGCCGACGCGCAAGTGGCCGATCGTCGCCATCGAGACCAAGTGGCCCTCGCATCCGGGCGAGCAGTTCGTCAACGGCGTGTACTTCCCCGCGCAGCAAGGCGCTGCCGCCGTCGAGCGTGTCGCCTGAGAGCCAACTGGTCGCCAGAGAGGGCGTGCGATGGAGATCGTCGATCTCGAAATCCCGGGCCTGAAGCTCATTCACCCGCGACGGTTCGGCGACCAGCGCGGCTTCTTCTCCGAGGTGTACAACCGGGCGGCGCTGGCCGAGGCTGGTATCGCCACGGAGTTCATCCAGGACAATCATTCGATGTCCGAGCGCGAGGGGACCGTGCGCGGCCTGCACTTTCAGCGCCCGCCGGTGACGCAAGCCAAGCTCGTGCGGGTGGCGCGCGGCCGCATTCTCGATGTGGCCGTTGACCTACGGCAGGGCTCGCCGACGTTCAGGCGGCATGTGGCCGTCGAGCTGTCGGCGCAGAACTGGTCGCAGCTCCTGGTACCGGCTGGGTTCGCGCATGGCTTCTGCACGCTCGAGCCCGACACCGAGGTGCTCTACAAGGTCTCCGCGCCCTATGCGCCCGCGCTCGACGGCGGCGTGATCTGGAACGATCCGGACTTAGGGATCGACTGGCCGGTGGATGCCAGCGCAGCCGTGCTGTCGGAGAAGGATCTGCGTCTGCCGCGCCTGCGCGACATCGCCGTGCCGTTCTGAACAAATCAGCTCATTGCCGTAGGGCGCAATAGCGCGCGGACCGCGTTTTCCCGCCCACCGACGCCGACGCGCGTATTACGCCGCGACGTCACCGCTGAGGACGGCGCAATACGCGCGTTGAGCGTTGAGGCGGTGGAAAGGTCGGCGGGCGCGCTATTGCGCCCTACGGTACGCGCCCCACCCTGCTCAATTGTTGATGAAGACGTTGCGGACCCAGTCACGAGGCCCCTTGGTCGTTTCCTTCAGGCTGGCGACGGGCTCGGCGCTGACCGGCGGGGCTTTCGGATCAGGCTTTGGAATGAGATGCGCCTTGCCTTCGAGGGCGAGGTTGATGCGGGTCTCGTGGCCGTAGACGTCGGGGAAATAGCGCGCCTTGCCGTCGTCCTCGACAGCGGCCGTGAAGTAGGTGATGTGCACGGGGATGCGGCGCGAGAGGCCGATCGCGTTGTTGGGCGGGGAGCCGGGAGCCGCGAGCGTGCGCACGCGGTCGGCCGCCATCTTCTTGTCCTCGGCGAGCAGGATTTCGGCGAAGCGCACCGGGTTCTGCACGCGCATACAGCCGTGGCTGTAGGTGCGTACGGCGGTGTTGAACAGGCCCTTCGTCGGCGTGTCGTGCATGTAGACGTCGTGCTTGTTGGGGAAGCGGAACTTGACGACGCCGAGCACGTTGTCGTTGCCCGGCGGCTGGTAGACCTGGAAGCGGCGCAGGTCCGTGGTTTGCCAGTTGACCGAGGCCGGGTCGATATCGCGGCCGCCCGAGGCGATGCGCAGGTTGTGCTTGGTCAACACGCCGAAGTTGCCGCGCGCGAGGCCTGGCTGGATCTCGTTCGACTTGATGCCGTCCGGCACGCCCCAGAAGGGGTGGAAGATCACCTGCTCCATCTCGTCGGAGAAGACGGGTGTCTGCGTGTCGGTCTTGCCGACGATGACGCGCTCGGTGTGAATGACCTTTCCGTCCTGCACGATGCGCATCGTGTACTCGGGGATATTGACCCAGACGTAGAAGCGGCCGAGGTCGTCGGGCATCCAGCGCCACTGTTCCATGTTGGCGAGAACTTTTTTCGGGTTGCCTTGGACGACGCCATTGAGGGCGGCACGCGTGCCGTTGCCGATCGAACCGTCGGCGGGACGCAAGCCCTTGGCGACCTGGAATTCCTTGATGGCGGCGACCAGGGCCTCGTCGTGGCGGCTCCCCTCGCCGGGCTTTGCCGTCAGATCCAGTCGCTGGCGCACAAGCGCGACGTGGGCGTGGGACTGGCCGGGCCGGATGCGCGGGCCGTCGGGAATGGTCGGCAGAGTGGCGCCCGTCGGGGTGGTGCGGCGCATGCCGAGATACTGGCGGCGCAGTTTTTCGAACTGCAGGTGCTGCGGGTGGAGCTGGCGCAGGTAGGCGGCCGGGTCCGCGGCGGTTGCGACTTGGGAGAGCAGGCTCGCGGGGTCATAAAGGACCGGCCTGCGGTCGAGGAAGGCCGACAGCGACGACGGATCTGAGATGCGGCCGCCGCGGGCCTGGCGCGCGTAGCGCAGGAACGCCTGCGTGATGCGCAGTTCGTCGGTGGCGCGCTGGTCGGGACTGGCGTCGGCTGAGGGCGCCGCCTTGGCGAGGGCGGTGTCGAGTGGCGCAGTATCGAGGCCGAAGTCGCCTCCGCGGCCGATCTCGGCGAGCAGCGCCTCGGCTGAGGGCGTGCGGCCCGTCTCGGCGTGCCACAGCGGCGCGTTCTGGCGGGCAGTGTAGAAGGCGACGATGGCGTCGGTCTCGCGCTTGTCGAAGCCGGACTTCGGGCCAGACTTCTGGGCGGCGGCGGCGATGTCGAGCTGGAAGGCTGGGGGTGGCGGTTGCGCGATCGTCGCGGGCTCGGCGACTAAAGGGGCAGCGGGCTCGCCGACGACGGGAGCAGCGGGCGTTTCGGGCTTTGGGCCATCGGCCGCAGCAGGGGACGCGGGGGCGGCTTCACTGGGTGTCCCGGCGCCAGCGGGTGTCTCAGACCTAGGCGCAGGTGCCGCGACTGGGGCTGGCGCGATGTCTTCGGGCTTCGGCACGACCGAGGCGGTCGTTGGTGGCGAGGGTGCGGGGTCTGCGGGGGGGGCCGAAGCAGGTGCCGCTGCGGGCTCGGCCGGCTTGGTGTCCGGGGCCGGCGGGGAATCGGACTTTTCGGGTCTGAGGGGCGCGGACACCGGCGTCACCGGCAGCGTGTCGGGCCGGGTCGCGTCCTGGCCGGCGACCGGCACCATCAGTGCAACGAGCAAGGCAAGGCTGCTCACGGCTGCCGGGATAATGACGCGACGGCGCATGCGATACTCCTGACGGCGAACGCGGCGCACCCTATCCCGAGCGTCCAGGCTTTGCCAGCTTGGACGGTTGCGCGCAGCGATAGGGTTCCGTGCCCGGGGAATGCGGCATCGGTGCGGCGTGACAGAACGGGTTGAAGTCGCGCGCAAATCAGCGCGAAACAGTGTTCGAGCCGCTCTACGGTGCTCGATGCTGCGGCAGGTTCATCGGACTGAGCGCTCGGGTCGTAGATCGCGAACGAGGGTGTTCGCACGCGTCAAGATGGAGTGGCGCGCCGGACAGGATAAAAGTGCGAACTCCTATGTGATTGAAATCGCGATGTAAATTTCAGACCCATATCGTCTGCTACACTCCAACGGTGTTCGTCACGCCAGTCGAGCCGATTGAGCCCGCCGTGCTGCCTGTTATCGTGGGCCTGCCTTGCAGGAGTGCAATCCATCAAGCACTTCATGGCGGTGGGGTTATCATCCCTGTGGACGCGAGCGCGACGCCGAGATCGGAACCCGACGTGAACGCTGCCTCGCTGATATTGCGACTGAGAGGAGGCGGCAAGGTTTCACAAGCGAACAAGGGCACGAGGCCAGCGGGAGCAAAGTTCGTCCAGTGCCTGATACGCCACAGCGCCGAAAACAAAGACGGATGATTGCATCGACATCGCCCAGCAAGTGGCGCACGATGATTGATCGGTTCGGTCATCCCCTGTTGCCGCGACCGAGCGCGTCTCGTGGTCCCATTGCCACAACTGTGGCAGCGATTGGACCGTGGAACGCAGCGCGGCTGCAGGAGATGAATGTATCCATTGAAGCATTAGTTGATTCTCCACCAGATGAACCCGGCACATGGTGGCGCCGGGTCTAGTGGTTGTTTCCGAGCGGGGGCATCCATGCTCCGATTGAGCAAGGCGATCCGAGATTTGGGATCGCAGTACGATGTTGTGGTGGTCGGTTCAGGCTATGGCGGCGGCGTGGCCGCGTCGCGTTTCGCCCGTTGCGGCGCCAGCGTGTGCGTGCTCGAACGCGGGCGCGAATTGAGGCCCGGCGATTTTCCGAAGTCCTTGCTCGATACGCAGAAGGAGCTGCAGATCTCCAACTCCGGCCACCACATCGGCGCGCCGGATGCGCTGTTCGACGTGCGCATGGGCGAGGACATCCATGTGGTGGTGGGTTGCGGCCTTGGCGGAACATCGTTGATCAACGCCAACGTCTGTCTTTGGCCTGACGAGCGCGTTCTTGCCGATGCGGTCTGGCCGACGGAGACGCGGCAGGACGGCCTGATGCGCGAAGGCCTCGCGCGTGCACGTCAATGGCTGTCACCGGTACCCTATGACGGTGCGGCCAAGCTGCAGAAGGTCGAGGCGTTGCGTCTCGCGGCGCGCGCCATGAAGCGCGACCTGAAAATGGTGCCCCTGCATATCACGTTCGCGCAGCAGACCACGGTCGCGAACGTTGAGCAGCCCGCGTGCACGCTCTGCGGCGATTGCATGACCGGCTGCAACGTCGGCGCCAAGACCACGACGGCCACCACCTACCTGCCGGATGCCGTCGATCACGGCGCCGACATCTTCACAGGTGTCGTCGTTCGCAGCGTGCGCAAGACACCGGACCATCGCTGGCAGGTCGTCTGCGTTGCTCCCGGCGGAAAGGGTGCCGCACCGCGCGAGCTGGTGGTCACGGCGGGTATCGTGGTACTGGCGGCAGGAACGCTCGGCTCGACCGAGATTCTATTGCGCTCGCGCGAGCAGGGTCTGGCCCTATCGGAGCGGCTCGGAGATCGCTTCACCAGCAACGGCGACGCCTTTGCCAACGCCTACAACTGCACGGTCTCCGTCAATGCAGTCGGCATCGGTCACCCGCCCAGAGCCAGCGTGCCGCCTGTGGGACCGGCCGTCTCGAGCCTCATCGATCTGCGCGACAGCGAGCGCTTCGAAGAGGGTCTCGCCATCTGCGAATGCGCGCTGCCGAGCCCGACGGCTGCAATGCTGCCCGCGTTGCTGGCGCCCGGTGCCGCCGTACTCGGTGAGCGGATGGGCGGAGACGAGTTCGATGCGCTCGACCGGGCCGGTGAAAGCCTGCTGAAGGGCGCCTACAAAGGCGCCGTGCACAACACGCAGACGTTCCTCGCCGCCGGTCACGACCAGGGCGACGGTCGCATGCTGCTCGTGAAGGATCGCGTCGCTATCAGCTGGCCGGGCGCATCGAAACAAGGTGTGTTCCAGCGGAGCGCCGAGCTGTTCCGGCGGACGGCCGCCTCGGCGCACGGGACGTTCGTTCCAAGCCCCGTATCGATCAAGCTGATGGGCGAAAAGCTCGTCACCGTACATCCGCTCGGCGGCTGCGTGATGGCAGCCGACCGCACCGGCGGGGTCGTCAACCACAAGTGCCAGGTGTTCGACGCTGCCTCGAACGCAGGTCCCGAGGCGGTACATGCAGGGCTCTACGTGTGCGATGGCTCAGTAATCCCGAGATCTCTGGGCATTCACCCGCTGCTGACGATCACGGCGATCGCGGAGCGCGCCATGATCCACGCCGCGCTCGATCACGGCTGGAACCTGGATGTCTCACCCTCAGCGAGTGCGCCGCGCCGCAGCGTATTGCCGGGTGCATAAGGCGATTGGATGCGTGTCGAATGGAATTGGAAACGATCACTGCAGCCGGGTACGTCCGTCGGCTTGCTCGCAAGAAACAACAACCAGGGGCGTACCGATGATCGTACTGCGTGGGAGGGTTGAGCCGTGCGTCGCTTATCGAGAACTATTGCCGATCTGAAGCAACACTATGATGTCGTCGTTGTCGGATCGGGTTACGGCGGCGGCATCGCAGCGTCGCGACTGGCGCGCTGCGGCAAGAGTGTCTGCCTGCTCGAGCGCGGCAAGGAAATCCCGGTCGGCGATTATCCGACACGCCTGCTCGAGGCGCAGCGCGAGTTCCAGGTCACGGCCGGCGGCGAGCACATCGGCTCGCCGACCGGCCTCTACGACCTGCGCATGCACAAGGACATCGCCGTCATGCAGGGCTGCGGCCTCGGCGGCACCTCGCTGATCAACGCCAACGTCTCGCTGCCGGCCGACCGGCGCGTGTTCCAGGATCCCTGCTGGCCGCACGAGATCGTCGGCGATCCGGCGATGACCGAAGGCTACGCGCGCGCCCGCCGCATGCTGCGTCCCAAGCCCTATCCTGACAAGACGCCGTTGCCGAAGTACCAGGCCCTAGCGGCGGCAGCACACGTGATCGGCGCCAAGGCGGAGCACCCGCCGATCAACGTGACCTTCGAGGAGGAGACCAATCCTGCCGGCGTTGTGCAGCCCGCCTGCACCCTTTGCGGCGACTGCGTGTCGGGCTGCAACGTCGGCGCCAAGAACACGACCCTCGTCACGTATCTGCCGGACGCCGTCAATCACGGCGCCGAGATCTTCACGGAGGCGAAGGTCAGCCACGTCGCCAAGGAGCGCGGCAAGTGGCGCGTCTTCTTCGAGATGTCGGGCCACGAGCGCGAGAAGTTCGGCGCGCCGGAGCAATCGATCGCCTGCGATGTGGTTGTTCTGGCTGCCGGAGCACTCGGTTCGACCGAGATCCTGCTGCGCTCACGCGAAGCCGGGCTCGCGCTCTCCGACAAGCTCGGCCAGCGCTTCACCGGCAACGGCGACGTGCTGGCCTTTGCCTACAACAACGAGCCGGCCGTCAACGGCATCGGCTTCGGCCATCCGCCGCGGGCGACACCCGGCCCCGTCGGCCCGTGCATCTCGGGATTGATCGACCTGCGCGGCACGCCTCAGCTCAACGACGGCTTCATCATCGAGGAAGGCACGATGCCGGCAGGGCTTTCGAGCGTGCTGCCGGCCCTGCTCGCGGACGGGGCACCGCAATTCGGCAAGCCGCCGCCGCGCACGCCCTCACAGCTGGCGGAAGCGACCGCACGCGAATTGAAAAGCCGGCTGCTCGGCGCCTACCAGGGCGCCGTCAATCACACGCAGACCTTCCTCGTGATGGCACACGACGACGGCGCGGGCGTGATGCGCTTGAAGGACGGCCGCCTCGATATCGACTGGCCGGGCCTCGCGCAGCAGCCGATCTTCAAGACGGTCGGCGAGAAGCTGCACGCCGTGTGCGCGGCGACCGGCGGCACCTACATCGAGAACCCGCTGCAGCAGACGCTGATCCAGCAGCGCATGATCACGGTGCATCCGCTCGGCGGCTGCGTCATGGCGGACAACCGGCGCACCGGCGTCGTGAACCACAAGTGCCAGGTCTTCGACGGCGGTCCCTCCAACAGCGCCGAGGCGGTGCACGACGGTCTCTACGTCTGCGACGGCGCGGTGATCCCGCGCTCGGTCGGTGTCAATCCGCTGCTCACGATCTCGGCCATTGCCGAGCGGGCGATGATCTACCTGGCCCGCGACAAGGGCTGGGCGTTCGACGACAAGCCCAAGGCCGGCGTCGCCAAGATGTTCGCGGGCGCGCCGCTCACGCGCGCCGAGAAGGCGGCCGGCGTCGAGTTTACCGAGCGCATGGCGGGCTTCATCTCGCGCACCGAGCTGTCCGACTACAAAGCCGCGGAAGCGGCCGGACAGCAGGCCGATGACCCGTTCAGCTTCACGTTGACCGTACGCGTCGACGACATCGACGCCTTCGTCGCCGACCCGCAGCACACCGCGCCGATGTTCGGCTCGGTGATCTGCCCGGCGCTGTCGCCCGAGCCGCTGGACGTCTCGGACGCCGTGTTCAACCTGATGCGGACCGACACCGGCCGCGTCGACACGCGTCGCTTCGACTATCGCATGACGCTCGTCGCCAGGGATGGCGCTGAATACCACTTCGAGGGCTTCAAGATCGTCCACGACGACCACAAGTTGGATCTGTGGCCCGACACCTCGACGCTCTTCATCGACATCACCAAAGGCCGCGACGGCCGCCAGGGGCCGGTCGCCAAGGGCATCCTGCACATCGACCCGACGGACTTCGCCGTCCAGCTGCAGACGCTGAAAGGACTGCATGGGACAGGCATGCTCGACCGCACGAGCGCCGTCGCCAAGTTCGGCATGTTGTTCGCGGGCACGCTGTTCGACACCTTCGGCGGCGTCTTCACGCCCTCGCAGCGGTTCGACCCGGAGCATGTGCGACCACGCCGCGAGCTGCGCGTCGGCCATCCCGAGATCCATCATTGCGAAACCTCCGACGGCAAGCGTTTGCGCCTCACCCGCTATCGGGGCGGCCCAGGGGGGCCGGTGATCTTCACGCACGGCCTCGGCGTGTCGAGCCTGATCTTCTCGATCGATACCATCGACACGAACATGCTCGAGTACCTCTATGCCTCGGGCTACGACTGCTGGCTGCTCGACTTCAGGGCCAGCATCGACCTGCCCTACAGCGAGGAGCAGTTCACCGCCGACGACGTGGCAACGAAGGACTACCCGGCTGCTGTCGCCAAGGTGCGCGAGATCACAGGGCGCGAGAGCGTACAGATGGTCGTGCACTGCTTCGGTGCGACGACCTTCGTGATGGCCATGCTGGCGGGCCTCGAGGGCGTGCGCTCGGCCGTCGTCTCGCAGATCGCCACCGACGTGCTGGTGCCATGGTTCCCGCAGCGGGTGCTCGCCTATCTCCGGTTGCCGAGCCTGATGAAGGCGGCCGGTATCCGTTTCGTCGATGCGCGGGCGGTCAAGACGGCAGGCTTCGGCGAGCGCATGATCGACGCGCTGATCCGCCTGTTCCTGCCGTTCCGGCGCGACAACCGCACGGCCAATGCGACGAGCAACCGGATCACGGCACTCTATGGCCAGCTCTATCAGCTCGATCAGCTCAACAAGGCGACAGCCGACGTCGGCCTGCCACTGATGTTCGGCAAGGCCAATATCAAGTCCTTCGAGCAGCTCGGCCTGATAGCCCGCAAGAAGCGCATCGTCGACGCCGACGGCAAGGATGCCTACGTGCCGAACATGAAGCGGCTCGCCATTCCGATGCTGATCATTCATGGGGCCGAGAACCGCTGCTTCAAGCTTGCCAGCACGCGGCGGACACTGGCGCGCCTCAAGGCGGCCAATCCCGACACCGAGTACGAGCGCATCGAAATCCCCGGCCACGGCCACATCGACTGCATCTTCGGCAAGAACGCGGCGACGGCCGTGTACCCGCATGTGGTCGCCCACCTGGACAAGACGGCCATGCCGCCGCCGCGAGTGGCGTACGGCGCTCCGTCGCCATTGGAGTTGGTGCGGCAGCCTTCGCCTTCGCCTGAAGGTGAGGAATAGCTGAATTGCCGCTCCGGCCGCGGCGAGGGCCCCGGCTGCAGCGGCGCCACGGTACGGGAGTCGCCAACTTGTCCAAGCTCATTGATGGCGTGTGGACCACCCTCAGCCGCCCACTGATTGGGCTGCTCAACCTGCTGTTCCGGCCTGACCGCACGGACGGCGCAATCGCCGGCTGGCGGATCGCGGCCTGGATCACCGTCAATTGCGGGGTGCTCTTTGCGATCCTGGCCTCTCCCGGCGCGCGCATGAACGCCGTGTTCGTCGGACTTTTCCTGCTGCTGCACATCCTGATCGTAGTGAGCAGCCTCCGCGTCATGTCGGAGGAGAAGAAGGTGCTCGAGGGCAGCATGACTGAGAGCCAGATGACGTTCTCCGTCTACGATGCGGTCAACAGCGTGTCCCTGCTCTCCGTCTCGATCCTGTTCTACGTTCTCGGGCTGCCGGCGCTGATCGGTCTCGTCGAGGACGGAGGCATTGCGCGGATACTGAGCAAGCGGCCACCGATCGGCATTCCCTACCTCGCCAATCTGTCCTGCGTGCTCAACGAGATTCCCGGGATCGGGCCCATTCTCTATGCGGCCGCCAACCTCAGCGGTCTGTCGCCCAACCTCAATGCCGATATCGTCTACTCAGGGATAGTCGGCAATCTCATGCGACTCGTCATCGTCGCGACCGTCGGCACCGTGATCGTGAGCGCGATCGTGCTGCGCCTGCAGCAGGCAAGCCATCGCGCCGCCATCCTGCGGTCGATCGAGGACAGGCACGGAAGTTGGGACCTGGTGCACACCCGGATGCTGCGGGTGCCGCGCCATCTGTCCGAGAAGCTCCGCCATCTCGCCGGCCTCGAGCGGGATTCAGGCGTGCGTCATCGCATCGGCGAGACACTGCGGCGGCTCGGTCACGCGTTGGACGGAGTGAAGGGACGAAAAGGGCGGGACTAGCTACTCGATCGGACGTGGCGGGGGTTGGCGGCAGGCTTGGCAGGCTTGGCGTGGAGCTGGAGAGGACAAAAAATGGCTGAAAAACCGCTCTCGAGAAGCGAGATGGTCGAGGCGCGCCTGCGCGCCGACCAGCTGCCGAAGATGGTCGCTTGGTTCGATCCGGTCATCCTCGGTCATGTCGGCGTGCGCACCATGCTCTCGAGCACGATCGGCGAGTATGCCGATCAGCGGCCGATGCAAGCCGCCCTCGACAGCGACGACAGCCCCGAGCAACTGGCCCACCGGCACGATTACAGCGACCTCACTTCGCAGGATGGTACGCCGGCGCTGAACCTCGACGATCGCAGCAGCCTCTGGGTGGACTTCATCGCCGACCTCGGCGACGGCTTCGAGGCGACCTATGCGATGGCCTATCTGATGGCCGCATCGAGCATGGAGGTCGACGGCTTGAGCAAGGCTGAGGGG
>JANOJW010000616.1:0-4352 GCA_031418955.1 Hyphomicrobiales bacterium
CTGTGCGGACGCGGCGACAAAGACCTGTTCACCGTGGCGAAGGCGCTCGGCATGAAGATCTGACCGACGCGGCATAGCCTGTTGGCTCGGGCGTGCACATCCGCATAGGATGCCCCCGTCGTTCGCCCCGGAGACCGCCGATGCCGACTGCTGCCACCGACCTCGCCGCCAACGCCACGCTCCCGGAGGCCATCGGCGCCGCGCGTGCGCACTACGTGGCGCAGAACCCCAAGAGCGCCGGCCTGCAAGGCGAGGCGGCAGCCCATCTTCCCGGCGGCAACACGCGCACCACGCTGTTCCACGGTCCCTTCCCGCTGCGCTTCACCGGCGGCAAGGGGTACACGCTTACCGACGCGGACGGGCACGCCTACACGAACTTCATCTCCGAATACACCGCCGGCATGTTCGGCCATTCCCATCCCGTGATCCGTAAGGCGATCGAGCGGGCGCTCGACTTCGGCATCAACATCGGCGGCCACACCGAACTCGAGGTGCGCCTCGCTGCCGCCATCCGCGCGCGCATCCCCTCGATCGAGCGTATCCGCTTCACCAACTCAGGGACCGAAGCCAACCTGATGAACGTGACGCTCGCCCGCAACTGGACGAAACGGCAGAAGATCATGGTGTTCACCGGTGGCTACCACGGCGGCGTGTTGTTCTTCCGCAAGGGCGGCTCGCCGATCAATGCGCCGTTCCCGGTGGTCGTTGCGCCTTACAACGACCTCGAGGCGACCGCGAAGCTCGTGCGGGACAATGCCAAGGACCTCGCTTGCATCCTGCTCGAGCCGATGTTCGGATCGACGGGCTGTATCCAAGCCGAGACGCCGTTTCTCGCCGGCCTTCGCCGCCTCGCCGACGAGACCGGCGCGCTGCTGATCTTCGACGAGGTGATGACGTCGCGCCTCGCGCCGGGTGGCCTGCAGGGCGAGCTTGGCGTCAAGCCCGATCTCACCACGCTCGGCAAGTACGTCGGCGGCGGCATGTCGTTTGGCGCCTTCGGTGGCCGCGCCGACGTGATGGCGCTGTTCGACCCGTCCCGGCCCGATGCGCTGCCGCATGCCGGCACGTTCAACAACAACGTGCTGACGATGAGCGCAGGGCTCGCCGGCATGACCGAGATCCTGACGCCCGAGCGGGTGATCGCCGTCAACGCGCGCGGCGACAAGCTGCGCGAGCGATTGAACGCCATCGCAAAAGCTGCCGGCGCGAAACTGCAATTCACCGGCCGCGGCAGCATGATGGCGGCGCACTTCTGTGAGGGGCCGATCCGCAACGAGGCCGACGCCGACCGCGGCAACCAGGATCTGCTCGAGCTGTTCTATTTCGACCTGCTCGATCGCGGCCTCTACATCGCCCGGCGCGGCATGATCGTGCTCAATCTGATCCACGATGAGCCAGCCTTCGCCAAGCTCGAAGCCGCGGTAGAGGACTTTGTGCGCGTGCGGCGGCGGTATCTCGCATGATACCTGCGTCACGAGACAGGACACGATGAACGCGCCTTTTTGCTCTCGTCTGCCGTGGTGCGCGGCTGCGTCGAACACGATTGTACTCAGAGAGGCTGCACCCATGCCCCACGTCACCACGAGCGACAAGGTCCGCCTCTACTACGAGGAGACCGGCCAGGGCGAGCCGATCGTGTTCGTGCACGAGTTCGGCGGCCACCATCTGTCCTGGGAACAGCAGTTGCGCTACTTCTCCCGGCGCTATCGCTGCATCACGTTCCAGGCGCGGGGCTGGCCGCCATCCGACGTGCCGCCAAGTTCTCAGTCCTACAGTCAGGCCCGTGCCGCCGACGACATTGCCGACGTGATCAAAGGGCGCGGACTTGCCACGGCGCACGTGATCGGTCTGTCGATGGGCGCGACCGCGGCGATCGAGTTCGCGATCCGCCATCCGGGGCTAGGCATGTCGATCACGGCGGCGGGCGCGGGAACGGGCGCCAGTCGCGATCCCGAGCTGAAACAGCGCTTCGCGGCCGAGGCGCTGGCGACAGCCGACATGATCGACCAGAAAGGCATCGCGGCGCTGGCCGACATCTACACGATAGCGGCTTCGCGTCAGCAATTGCTCGCCAAGGACCCGCGCGGCTTCGCCGAATTCAAGCGCGGCATCGTCGAGGGCGCCGACACGGGCCGCGCGCTGACCATGCGTGGCGTGCAGGCCCGGCGCATCCCCTTCTTCGAGCGCGAGGCGGAATTGCGCGCGATCGTCGATCCGGTGCTGATCATCGCGGGCGACGAGGACGACGCCACGCTCGAGGCATCGCTGCATTTCAAGCGCACGATACCGCGCTGCGGGCTGATGGTATTTGCGCGTACCGGACACGGCATCAATCTCGAGGAGCCGGCGGGATTCAATGCCGCCGTGCAGGACTTCATCCACGCCGTCGAGTGCGACCGCTGGGGCGTTACGGTGTCGACTGCCGGCAAGGGCTATTCCATGCTGCCGAAGTCGCAGTAGGTGCCAGGCTTCAGCCTGGCACCGTGGCACGAGCGGCGCCGTCGAGTCGGGCAACCTCTGCGGCACGGTGTCAGGGTGAAGCCAGGCACCTACTGGGCCTTGCATTGCCGATCGCGGTCCTCACGTGCATAAGTGCGCGCGCCATTCACCCTTTGGGAGACGCCCCATGCTGCACCTTGCCGACAACATGAGCCGGCTCGGAACCGAGACCGCGTTCGACATCCTGGCGCGGGCGGCCGAGCTGCAGCGGCAGGGCAAGGACGTCATCTCGCTCGGCATCGGCCAGCCCGACTTCAAAACCCCGCCGCACATCGTCGAGGCAGCGATCAAGGCCCTACGAGACGGCGAGCACGGCTACACGCCGGCGCAGGGCATCGTGCCGCTGCGCGAGGCGGTGTCGCGCGACCTGAAGCGCCGCCACGGCGTCGAGGTTTCGCCCGATAACGTCGTCATCATGCCGGGTGGCAAGCCGACCATGTTCTTCGCCATTCTGATGTTCGGGCAACCGGGCGCCGAGATCATGTATCCCGACCCCGGCTTCCCGATCTATCGCTCGATGATCGAATACTCGGGCGCCAAGCCCGTTCCGATCGTCTTGCGCGAGGCCAACGAGTTCGCATTCTCGGCCGACGAGGTGCTGGCCGGAATCACCAACAAGACCTCGCTCATCATCCTCAACACGCCAGGCAACCCGACCGGCGGCGCCGTACCGGAGGTGGAGATCCGCAAGCTCATCAAGGGCCTCGAGAAGCACCCGCACGTCGCGATCATGGCCGACGAGATCTACTCGCAGATGCTCTACGGCGGCCGCGAGCATGTGAGCTTTCTGCGCTTCCCCGAGATCCGCGACCGCCTGATCATCCTCGACGGCTGGTCGAAGACCTACGCCATGACCGGCTGGCGGCTCGGCTTCTCGGTCTGGCCCAAGCCGCTGGTCGAGAAGGTCGTGCGCCTCGCGGTCAATTGCCATTCCTGCGTCAACGCGCCGACGCAGTTCGCCGGCATCGCCGCGCTCGACGGGCCGCAGGACGCTGTCGTGAAGATGGTCAAGGCCTTCGACGAGCGCCGGAAGGTGATAGTGCCGCTGCTCAATCAGCTGCCCGGCTTCAGTTGCGTCGATCCGGGCGGCGCGTTCTATGCGTTCCCCAACATCACCGGCACCGGCATGGGCGCCAAGGAGCTGCAGAACAAAATTCTGGAGACGGCCGGCGTCGCCACTGTCGCTGGCACCAGCTTCGGCATCCACGGCGAGGGCTACATCCGCTTCTCGTATGCGAACTCGACCGAGAACATCAAGAAGGCCATCGAGCGCATCGGCACGCTGCTGGTCGAAGGCTGAGATGCGGCGTCGCATGCGCATGGCCCGCCTCACTCCGACCTACGGCTTACGGCGCGTGCCGGCGGCGTAGGTCGGAGCAATCGGGTGCGAGTTCACGCGCTCATTTCTTCTCGTCGCGCTTCTTTGCCCACTCGGTGTACTTGGCGGCTTTCGCGTGCAGGTCGTCGTAGTACTTCTGATACTCGGCGCCGACCATGACGCGAATGCCGAGGCCGACTTCCTCGAGCTTCTTGACGTGCTCGGGATCCTCCATCGCCTTTTTCATGATGTCCTGGATCTGGGCGACAAGCTTGGGATCCATGCCCTTGGGGCCGGCGATGCCGCGCGTCGACGAGGAGATCACCGTCGGCATACCGAGTTCCACCGTCGTCGGCACGTCGGGGAGGAACTTCGAGCGCTGCGTGTCGGTGACCGCCAAGGCGCGAACCTGGCCAGCCTGAGCCTGCTTGACGATCGAGCCGACGTTGTCGAACGACACATCGACGTTGCCGGCGAGCGTCTCCTTCAACTGCGCGGCGCCGCCCTCGAGATGGACGAGACGGAACGTAACCCC
>JANOJW010000617.1:0-3167 GCA_031418955.1 Hyphomicrobiales bacterium
GTCATGGTCGCGAGCGGCGTCCGGTTGCCAGCGAACAGCGAAGCCAAGGCGGAAATCCGCATCAACGATCCAGCCTTGCCATCGCCCTACTGGACGCGGTTCGCATATATCGAGCCGTCGCTCACGAACGGCGTTGTCATGCACGTGAAGAAATACGCGTGAACGCTTTGGGCTGCACTGGCGCGGCTCTCACCGTGCTCCGCAAATCGGCGGGGCAGCATGCGTTCGATGCCCATAAGAAAAGCCCGCCGTCCTGTTCGAGGATCGGCGGGCGGGTGTGTTCAGCGCGGACTAGGACTGCGCAAACAAATCGAGTTGCCGGCGTTTGTTGTCGGCCGTCTGCCAGCGTTTCGACCTCGCCTCGCGGCCGATCCACTTCAGAAAGAACGCGAGTGCCACCACGGCGTTCGGAACGTCTCGGCCATCAACGAAGTGGGAGAGGTATCCGGTGTCCGTGATCGGCAGCGGCTCGCGCTTCGGCCTGAGCACCAAGAGCTCCAGATGGTCGGTGCCCTCGATCAGGTAGTCGGGCGTATGCCGCACGCGGAACGCGACATGCTGCCATTGCCCGCGGGTCGTTGACGGAATGCGCTTCGAGATCTTGTCCATCGACCGTTTGACTTTGGTTGCCGAGGTCATGTCCGTTCCTCCAAAACGCTGGACAGTGAGGGCTGTTGTGGTTGTTGCTCGTGCCAGAACTCCGCTGCGCGGCTGGCCTTGGCGGCGGCGGTGAAAATCGCGCTCCTGTCACCCTTCAGGATGCGGAGCCAACTCATGATGTAGCGAGCATGATCCAGGCGCGGCTGCGGGGTGATGGCGAGATCCCCGCACAGCATGGCGCTGCACAGCTCGGCGACGAGTTCTTCGACCGCCCATCGTTCGTCACCGAAATTCTCGGAGAAGTCGCGCGCCAATCTCTTCGGGTGACCACTCGCATGACCTAATTCGTGCAGCAGGACGCCGTAAAGTCCTTCGGTCGCCGTCGAGGTAGGGGAGGTCTCGAACAGCGCACGATCCGGCATCTGGATGCGATCCTCGCTCGGCCGGTAGTAGGCCGCCGCACCGCCATACGTGACGGGAACCTTGCAGGTCGCGACGAACGTCTCGACATGCGCCAGCCGGGTCGTCAGATCGACGGTCGGCATCTCCGGCAGTGAAAAGTTCTCTACCTGATCGGCGTTGAAAACGTGGTACCCCCGAGCCATCCGGATGGTGCGCGTGGCGTCCTCCTCATCGCCGGTCGGTGCTTCTTTGTCTTCGACCTCGTAGCTCTTGTAGACCACGATGGGGCAGGATCTCTCGCCCTTACGGACTTGGGCACCAAGCTCCTGCCACTGCTTATAGGTGGCGAAGAGGCCGGATTTGAAATTGCGGCTGTAGCCCTCGCAATAGAGCGTCAGGATGTTGATGCCGCGATAGCGCTTCTGAGTGCGAGCATTTGTTGGTCTCGATACCGTGACGCCGGGTCGGCACCATGGAAACGAGGCGCCGGTCGCTTGGGCGTCCTCGAGCATGGCGACAATTTTATCGGTGATGGTCTGATGCAGATCGCTGCGGGTCTCGCGCATGATTGTGCTCCGTCTCGCCGGCCTGATTGCCGTCGTGCGGAACCGTCAGCGTGGGGGTCTCCCGGCCGGGGTCACGGCTGTCGCCATGCGACTGGATCGACGTTTGCCGCCGGAACGCAGTGGAGGAGGGCGAGGCGCGGTTGCGGGCACTTAGGGTCGACGCGGACATGTTCGGACGTCCGAAAGCCATGGCCAAAGCCCGACCTTGACGCCGGCTGGGGCACGCTAAACTGGACAGAAACGGGGCAAAAACTCTGGGTTACACGATGGCTTCAGCCAAGTGCCGAAACGCGCGCCGCCTGAGAATACAATCCAACCCGTGTAAGTTGCAGTCTGAAGCGTAACTGTGGTTCAAGTTCGTACCAGCACATGTCCGGTTCAACATTCCTGAACATTTTGTCGGATTTTAAAAATAAAAATCCGCGTCGCCTCTAGCCGAAGCTGAGGCGAACGCGAGATGCATGCTACTTGAAACGACCGGTGAGCAGGCAGAGGGCGACAGCATTGACGTCGTCGCCGTCACAACAGAGGGTAATGGGGTTGGGCACTCCATTGCCGGTGACTTGCAGGTATGCACCACGGTTGAAGGTGAGCGTAATGCTGCGGCCAGAGGCTATGTCATGCTTGGTTAGATTCTGACCTTGGTCGAGTTGAAAAACTTCGTCCCAAGGGAACATCTCAGCGATATTGTACGCTGCCATTGTCGTTACTCCGTTGCTGGGAGCGGGATGCGAGGATCGCACACCGCTTGAAGCAACCGAGAAGGGGATATTACACCTAATATTGATTTAAATCTATTTTTCTAACTATTATTTCGTGAATTTCTGTAATCCGTCAGACGTTTCCAACCGAGGTCGGAGAAACACTTAAAAAACAAAACTAGGTTCTCCGCCCGACAGATGATTCCCAAATCGCCGCAAATCGGTCATTGTGCGGGGCATGAGACGCGATGACATCTGCCTCTACGTGAGCCAAGCCAACCGCGTGCGGCTCGACGCGATCATCAAGGATCGCAACTCGCTCAAGGCCGTGTGGCGGGTCTCAAGCCACATCGCATCGACACTTTCAAGGTCTCGAACGACCCGAAATTCGAGGAGAAAGTCGTCGATGTGGTCGGCCTCTACATGAACCCGCCGGACAAGGCGATGGTGCTGTGGGTCGACGAGAAGAGCCAGATCCAGGCGCTCGACCGGACGCACCCGGGCCTGCCGATGAAGAAGGGCCGGGCGGCGACGATGACGCACGACTACAAGCGGCACGGCACCACGTTGTTTGCGGCCCTCGACGTGCAGAGCGACATCGTCATCGGCGAGTGTCAGCCGCGCCACCGGGCGAAGGAGTTCATTCGGTTCCTGAAGAAGATCGACCGCGTCGTGAAGAAGGGGATCGAGCTGCACCTGATCATGGACAACTACGCCACCCACAAGACGGCCGAGGTGAAGGCGTGGCTGAAGAAGCATACCCAATTCAAGGTGCACTTCATCCCGACATCGTCGTCGTGGCTGAACCTCGTCGAGCGCTTCTTCGCCGAGATTACGGGCAAGCGCATCCGGCGCGGCACCTTCACAAGCGTGGCGGAGCTCGAAGAGGCGATCGACG
>JANOJW010000618.1:0-6970 GCA_031418955.1 Hyphomicrobiales bacterium
AACACGTTCGAGGCGACCGCCAGGAACAGCACCATCGCGGTGGTGACCAGCGTGCCGACTGCCGCGTTGAACAGCGGCTTGCTGGTATACAGAGCCGGGATCAGGAAGCCGATCAGCACGCCGAGTGCGGCGCCCGAGTAGCCGCCGACGTAGTTCCAGAACACCCAGCCGAGGGCGGCGCCGATGACGGCTCCCGCGACGGCGATCATGGTGCCGCGCGCGGTGCCGCCAAAGCCGAGCTTGCCGTAAACGATCGCCAGCAGCGCCGAGCCCGCAGCGCCGCACGAAGCCGCTTCCGTCGGCGTCGCGAGACCGAGCAGGATGGTGCCGAGCGTGGTTGCGATGAGGGCTGCCAGCGGTGCGATGCCGAGCACGATGGCGCGGAAGTACCGGCTCGTGAAGTACGGGATCGCCATCAGCAATGCCGGCACGATCGCCCAGGTGATCGGAAGCGTAATCGCCTTGCTGGCGACGATCTTCGTCATCACCGGGATCGGTCGTTCAACCGAGCTGCCGAGGAAGTTGAGCAGCACATAGACGATGCCGATCAGCGACAGCAGGCCGAGCGCGACCACCGGCCCGCCCACCTTCTCGGTGGTCATCTCGATATAGGTCTGCTTGCGCTCCTCCGGCGTCATCGGGGGGCCGAGCTTGGGATTGATGAAACTGCGCGTCAGCGTGTAGACGAGGTAGCTCGCCGCCAGCAGAAATCCCGGTCCGAACGCTGCCGAATAGAGCAGGTTCACCGGCACGCCCATGGTCGGGCCCATCACCACCAGCATGACGCTCGGCGGAATGAGAATGCCGAGCGTGCCGCCCGCCGCGATGGCGCCAGACGACAGGCGGGCATCATAGCCGGCCTTGATCATCATCGGGCCGGCCATGATGCCGAGCACGGTCACCGCCGCGCCGACGATGCCCGTCGCCATTGCGAAAATGGTCGCGGTCAGGATCACCGCCATGTAGAGGGAGCCGCGCATGCGGGCAAACAAACTGCGCAGCGCCACGAACAGGCGCTCCATCAGTCCCGCCTGCTCGGTCATGTAGCCCATGAAGATGAACAGCGGCACGGAGGGGAGGATCTCGTCCTTCATCGTCCCCCAGATCGTCAGATCCGCGAGGTTGAAGGTCTGCAGCGTGCCCAGCCCGATGCCGCCGAACAGCAGCGCCAGGAACAGCAGCGTGAACGAGATCGGGAAGCCGACGAAGATCACGCCGACCATGCCCAACAGCATGATCATGCCCAGCCGCTCGGTGAACGAGAGCGGCAGGAACAGACAGCCGACGAGGGCGAGGAGATAGAGAACGCTGACGATCGTCAGTGTCTTGGAGCCGCCCTTCTGATTGGGCGCGGAATCGGTTGCAGTCGTCATGGGATCAGACCTCGATCTTCTCGTGCTTCACGAGGACTTGGCCCGTGCGGGCAGCCCACAGGCTTTTCATCAGCTCGGAGATGCCCTGAAACATGAGCAGCGCGAACGTCAGCGGTACGATGCCGCGCAGCGGCCAGATGACCGGCTGCCAGGCGCCCGAGTTCGATTTCTCGTTGATGTTCCAGGCGTCGAGGAAGCTGCCCCAGCCGATCCACAGCAGGATCGCCATCGACGGGATGAAAAACAGCATGAAGGCAATGCTGTCGATGACGCCCTTCTTGCGGTCCGAGAACTTGTCCCAGAGCATGTCGGTGCGCACATGCGCGCCCTTCTGCAGGGCATAGGCGCTTCCCAGCATGAAAAAGGCACCGAATGACATCGTGGTCACGTCGAGCGCCCAGATCGTGGGATCCTGCAGGATGTAGCGCCATACCACCTCGATCGCATTGGCGAGCACGAGGGGCAAGAGCACGACGACGAAGGCGAAAGTTAATTTCTCGACGACGATGTCGATGGTTCGAATGATGCCCAGATAAACGGGCCCTGGCTTCAACGTATCGTCCACAGGCTCCCCCTAAGTTCACTTCGGATTACAGGTTGACGGAACGCATGACTGGATTGGTTCAACCGCACCGAGACTGTCCGGGCCCCCACCCGGCAGACGTGGAAAGGGGCCGCACCGTTTTCGGCGCAGCCCCCTTCGAGTTCGTTACTTCTTCGGCGCCCAGTAGTGGTCGGCGGAGATGGAGTACGCCGGATAGTAGAAGCGCTTGGCCGGCACGGTCACCGAGGCCCACTTCTTCAGGCTGTCGGCGACTTCCTTGAACACCGGGTTGGCAGCGCTTTCCTTTTCGACCAGCTTGTCCCAGGTCCTGAGGAACTCGCCGTGGAACGCCTCCGGCGTGGTGCCCATGTTGACCTTGTGCTTGTCACGCATCTCGACCAGCGCCTCGGCGTTCTGCCGCTGCCACTTGGCCCACCAGACGAACAGCTGCTCGGTGATGGCGGCCTTGACGATCTCCTGGTCGAGCTTGGGGAACGCGTCCCAGATGTCCTTGTTGATCAGCAACTCGCCGATCGACACCGACTCGTGAAGCGAGGGAGCGTAGTGATGCTTCCAGATGGTGTGGAAGCCGAAGCGCAAGTCCTCGATGCCACCCACCCACTCGGCACAATCGATGGTGCCGCGCTCGGCGGCCGGCATGATTTCACCGCCCGGCATGTTGACCGTGCGCATGCCCATGTCGTTCATGATCTCGGCGGCGACGCCGGTCTGGCGGCACTTCTGCCCCTTGAGATCTTCGACCGTCTTGATCTCCTTCTTGAACCAGCCGAGCGCCTGCGGGCTCGTCGACAGGATCGGGAAGGTGACGACATTGAGCTTCAACGTCTTCTGATAGAAGTCGTTGTACATCTGCAGGCCGCCGCCGTGCCACATCCAGGACAGGTAGTCCATGTGGTCCATGCCGAACGGTCCGCCGGGGCCGCCGGTGAACAGGATCGCGGCCTTGTTCTTGCCGACCCAGTAGCCAGCCCAGGTGTGGGCGCCGTCAATGACCTTCTTGCTCGTGGCGTCGAGCACCTCGAAGGCGGGCACGACCTGGCCAGCCGGCATCGCCTCGATCTTGATGCGGCCAGCGGTCAGCACCTCGACGCGCTTGGTAAAGTCGGTGAAGTTCTCGTAGAGCGTCAGGGACGCGGGCCACGACGCCTGCATTTTCAGCGGCGGGTTCTGTGCCGCGGCGGGACCGGCGAGAGCCAGTGCACCAGCCAACCCGAAGGCGGTCAGAGCCCCCGTCTTCAAACTCACTGCCATGCATTTCCTCCCTTAGAATTTTTGAGCAGAGTGGAACACTTGCGCACAACGCTTTTGCGCCGTCAATCGCCCGGCGTTGCGGAATTGTCACAATTCCAAGGCAACCCGCGAACGCGCCGCAATGCCGCCTGAATTGGCATCCGCGCGTTGCGCCGCTCGGGGCCCTGTGCTCCATTCGGAGCGACGAATACAGGGGGAATCCATGCCGACCGTTGCCGCCACGACACTTCTTGATCGCGCCAGCCCCAAGCGCGCCGACGAAGCTTATATGGCCGAGCAGCGCGCACACACCCACGGCCGCTATCTGATGTTGTGCGATCTGAAGCCGGTGATCAGCCCGGGTCCCGACCGCGGCTCCGGCACGCTGCGCTGGCTCGCGCGCGCCGACGTCGACGCATTGGGTCTGGGCACCGAGGGCGCGCTTTTCCTTGGCCTCGACCGGCAGAGCGGTACGCCGCACTTCGCGATCGCACTCTCCGAAAAGCGCGCGATGGGGCTCGCCGGCGCGGCTTCGCTGCTGCGTCCCTGCGTCGATCTGAGGTCGCTGGCCATGCAAGGTGTGCTCAGCCCAGAGGAGCAGTCGCTCGCCGGTCAAGCCCGCGCGCTCGCCCAATGGCACGAGAACCAGCAGTGCTGTGGCAAGTGCGGCGCGAAAACCGCGGTGCAGGACGGCGGCTGGCGGCGCAAATGCTCGGGCGAAGCGTGCGGCATGGACTGGTTTCCACGCACCGACCCGGTCGTCATCATGCTGGTCACCGACGGCGAGCGCTGCATCCTGGCGCACGAGCATCGCTACCAGAACAACATGTGGTCGACGCTCGCTGGCTTCCTCGAGCCCGGCGAGGATAACGAGCACGCCGTGCGCCGCGAGGTGCTCGAGGAGACCAACATCACGGTCGGCCGCGTCAGCTACCACTCGAGCCAGCCATGGCCGTTCCCCCATTCGCTGATGATGGGCTGCATCGGGCACGCCGAGACGACCGACATCACCATCGACCGCAACGAGATCGCGATGGCGCGCTGGTTCACCAAGGACGAATGCCGCGCCATGCTCGACCGCCGCCACCCCGAGGGCCTGACCGCGCCCGCCCGCCACGCCATCGCGCATGCACTCATCACCAGCTTCGTCGAAGGCAAAGCGTGAGGGCTCGTAGTTGGTAGTTGGTAATTCGGTAGTGCTTGGAGACGACAAAGAACTACGAACTACCAACTACCAACTAACGGAGCCGCCATGTCGCCGCGCGTCTATTGGGTGAAGTGTCCGCAGATCGGCCGGCTCGCCGTCGTCTCGCGCCCTCGCGAGGCGCGCAACTTCGCCGAGATGAAAGCGGCGGGCATCGACGTGCTCATCTCGCTGCAGGAGGCGGAGGAGGCAGCGTCCGTCGGTCTCGCCGACGAGGCCGAGCGCTGCCGGGAGGCTGCCATCACCTTCTACAGCCTGCCGATCCTCGATCACGGCATCCCCTCGAATGTCGAGGCGGTGGCGATCTTGTCGGCGCGGCTGCGCCAGCACCTGGCGCAAGGCGAGGGCGTCGCCGCGCACTGCTATGCCGGCCTCGGCCGCTCGCCGCTGATGATCGCTGCCGTCATGATCGACGCCGGCGTCGACTCCTACGAGGCCTGCGATCTGATCACGGCTGCCCGCGGCGTCGGCGTGCCCGAGATGGCGACGCAGGTCGACTGGCTGCTCGCCTACGAGCACCACCGTCGCCGCCAGTAGGATTGTGCTCCAACTTCCGCAGTGGGAGCAACCTGTAGCGTTCGCATCCGCCATCGAGTGTTTTTGCGCGTAGTGTTGGTCCCTCGGTCATCCGCCACTCAAAACAACGCGGTGCGAGAGCAGGCATGCAGCTGAAAACCAAGGTGCTGTCCGGGATGGCCGCCGTCACAGCCGTCACGATTGCAATCGGCGCTTGGCAGCTGAACGCAGTCAGGCCGGCGCCGTCGCAGCTCTATCAGTCATGGCTCGCCACGGCGCCGAGCGACGCCGAGCGTGGTGCAGCGTTGCTGGCCTTCGGCAACTTCGGCGCGCTGGATCTCGACACACTCGAAACGGCGGCCTTTCCCTGGGCCATCGTCGCAACATCGCTCGCCTTTCGCGCTGCCGGCGATGACCCGGCCAAGGTCGACATGAACGCCGTCACTGCCGCGTTCAAGTCATATGGCTTCATCTTTCCTAAGGCGATCGCCGGGCACCCTGACCTGACGCCGTCAGCCGTCGTCCCGCTCGGCCTCTCGATCGGAGTGATCGAGCGAACCATTCCGCCGATCCGCGTCACCGCCATGTCGCTTGGATGCGCCGCGTGCCACGCCGGCAGCGCCTATCGCAGTGACGGCACACCCGACCCCGACGTCGCAGTCCTCGGCCGCCCCAACACAGCCATTGATCTGGAGGCGTTCTCCCAGGACAGCTACGCCGCCGTCAAGCAGGCGCTCCGGGACGAACGCGTGCTCATGCGAGCGCTGCGGCAACTGTTTCCCGACCTGACGCTTCGCGAGCGGTTGACGCTCGAATGGGTGGTGCTGCCAAGCCTTCGCAAGCGGCTTGCCGAGTTGTCGCAAACGAGCGATCGGGCGCTGCCGTTCAACAACGGTGCGCCGGGTCTCACCAACGGCGTGGCGGCCCTGAAGATGCAGCTGGGGCTTGCCTCGCGGCACCACTACGTTGATGGCGCTGGGTTTGTTTCCATCCCGGATCTGTCCGACCGCTAATTCAGATCCGTGCTGCTAGCAGACGGTGCCTACGCACCAAAAGGCACGCGGCGATTTCGTGCGATAACTGCGACCGAAGCTGCGACGCGCGACGTCAAGGACCTGGCCGGCATTGCGTCATTCTTCATGGTGCCGACGATGGGATTGCCTTCGGCTCGGGCCGAGGCTGCAATACCCGATCTGGTCCCGGTGCTCGCCTATCTCGCGAAGTCCCGGCCGCCAAAGTTCCCCGGATCGATCGACCTTGCACGCGCCGAAGCCGGCCGCCTCGTTTACGCACGAGATTGCGCCGCATGGCATGGCAGCTACGACGCGAACCTCGCTCCGCCGAAACTGATCTCTTTCCCGAACTGGGCAGGAGACGTGGGCAGGGATCGCTCGCGTGTGGAAGCGTTCAATGCCCCCTTGATGAATGCAATCGATCAGACCGCCCACGGCCGCCGGAACCTCGACGAAGAAGTGACCGGTGTGATCGCAGCGCCGCCGCTGTCAGGCGTCTGGTCGTCGGCGCCGTATCTCACCAACGGTTCGATCCCGACACTGCGCCACTTGCTCGAGCCAGCCACTCGACCGCAAAAGTTCATGACCGGCGGTCATCTGTTGGACCTGGAGCGCATCGGGATTGGCGGCCGCCTGACGCGGGATGGCACCTGGGCCTATGCGCTGGACCATCGCGCTCACTCCAAGCCCGTCGTGATCGATACCCGAAAGCCCGGATTCTCGAACCGCGGCCACGACACGCAAGTTCAGCATCTGACAGACCAAGAACGCGCACAACTGCTCGAATATCTGAAGCTGCTTTAGACCGAAGTTCCCGAGGATAAAGCTGGAACGCTTCCTGGATTTCCCAACGGGCGCTTGTGTTTACGCTGTTTCCGGCTGCCGTAACGGCTATGAAATGTAGCCATGTAGTGCGTCGCAATGACTCATTTCAACCTAAATCCTGCAGTTGGGCGTGATCGTCCGACGTCGGCGTGACGCCATTCCTCAACCACGGGTCGCATCATCCCACCGGCAACCGCGCCGGCGGCTTCAGCTCGCGCCCGCCCAGAAAAACGCGCAGCGCGTG
>JANOJW010000619.1:0-1781 GCA_031418955.1 Hyphomicrobiales bacterium
GTTCGGTGCCTGGCTTCAGCCTGGCACCGCTGCGCCGCCGGTGCCACCGTGCCAGGCTGAAGCCAGGCACGTACTTTATCGCTCATGACATCAAGACGGATCTCCACAACATGAAGCACGATACCGAAAAAAACGGGCCGCTAGCGGGGCTCAAGGTCATCGACTGCTCGACGGTGCTCGCCGGTCCGGTGGCGGGCATGGTGTTCGCTGACTTCGGCGCCGACGTCGTCAAGATCGAGCACCCGGACGGCGACGCGCTGCGTAAGATGGGCCAGTCGAAGAACGGCCACGGCCTGTGGTGGAAGGTCAACAACCGCAACAAGCGTGCGATCGTGCTCGACCTGCACGATGGCGACGGCAAGGAGGCGTTCTTCGCGCTCGCCCGGGACGCCGACGTGCTGATCGAGAACTTCCGCACGGGCACGCTCGAAAAGTGGGGGCTCGGCTGGGATGTGCTCTCGAAACTCAATCCGCGGTTGGTGATGCTGCGGGTGACGGGCTTCGGCCAGACCGGGCCGTATCGCTTCAGGCCCGGCTACGGCACGGTGGCGGAAGCGTTCTCGGGCTTTGCGCACGTTACCGGCGAGGAGAATGGCCCGCCGACATTGCCGCCGTTCGGTCTTGCCGACGGCATCGCCGCCTATCACGGGGTGTTCGCCACCATGTTCGCGATCTACGAGCGCGACGTTCAGGGCTCGGGTAAAGGCCAGTACATCGACTTGGCCCTCTACGAGCCGCTGTTCTCGTGCCTGGGCGCGCAGGTGTCTAACTTCGACCAGACCGGCTCGATCCAGAACCGGCGGGGAAATCGCTCCGACAACAACGTGCCGCGCAATGCCTATAAAACGAAGGACGGTCGCTGGGTGGCGCTGTCGACCGCCTCGCCGTCGATCGCGCGGCGCGTCATGAACCTCGTCGGCGGCGAGGGCACGGCCGACGACCCGCGCTACGCGACGAACGTCGAGCGGGTGAAGCGGGTCGAGGAGGTGGACGGCATGGTCGCCGCGTGGATCGGCGCACGCACACTGCGCGAGGTGCTCGACGCCTTCGAGACGGTCGAGGCGGCGATCGGGCCGATCTATGACGCCGGCCAGATCGTCGAGGATCCGCAGTATCTGGCGCGCGAGAGCGTGACCACGGTAGCCGATGCCGATCTGGGGCCGCTGCGGATGCAGAACGTGTTCCCGAAGATGTCGCGCACGCCAGGCCGCATCCGCTTCGCCGGCGCCCGTCACGGCCAGCATCAGGACGAGGTGCTGGCCGAACTGGTCAAGGCGGGCAAGCTCAAGCCGGATGTCGCATCGCGCCTGAAGGACATGACCTCCAGGGGCCCTAGCCGCAAGTGATGGGCGACACATCTAAGAGCCTGTCTCGGAGGTTTTCGTGTGGTTTCATTGCGCTCGAAGGGTCCAGATGGCAGGAGCGTGGCGATGTCGATACCCTAGGTATCGGCACGTCGCGCGACGAACCAGATGGGCCGTTCGAGCGCAACCGAAGGCGGCCCAATCTCGGCCGACCGCGGCGTCGGAGGCCTTGCCCGTAGCTGGGCTACGAGCTGCGGCCTCCTTCTGGCGGATCGACTCGAGCTTGGACCGTGAAACCATACGAAAACCTCCGAGACAGGCTCTGAGCACGGCGATGCGCGTCACGCGTCCGGCGGCGGGATCAGCCCGTAGGGTGCAATAGCGAAGCGTATTGCACCGCCGCGATCGCCGACGGAGCAATACGACCGAGTACAGGACGGCCTGTTGCACCCGACGCTCATTCGCTCATTCCCGACG
>JANOJW010000620.1:0-12101 GCA_031418955.1 Hyphomicrobiales bacterium
CGACGGCGGTCGAGCTGCGGTTCGACGTCTATAGCTCGCGGGTGCTGTCTGAGCCGCAGCGCGTGCGCCTCGCCCGCCTCGCCGGCAGCCGCCTGACCAAGAACGGCATCCTCGTCATCCGCGCCGACCGCTTCCGTACCCAGGAGATGAACCGCTCCGATGCGCGCGAGCGCCTGGCCGAGATGGTGGCGGAGGCCGCGATCGAGCCCAAGCGGCGCATCAAGACGCGCCCGCCGCGAGCCTCCAAGGAGCGCCGCCACGAAGGGAAAGTGCGCCGCGCCGACGTCAAGCGCGGCCGCTCCAAGCGCATTCAGCAGGATTGATTTCAGGCCTCGTGCGACGTCTCACGCTGCAAGGCGCAGCCAGACCAGCCCCGCAACCGACAGCGTCAGGACGTGCACCGCCGCCAGCATCAGCCCGATGCGCAGCGCGTTGCGATCGTCGGCGTTGGTGCGATCGGGCAGCGCCGAGAGCAGGATCGCGGCGACCGGCAGCGCCGCCATGGCGGTGTGGCCGCTGGCGCCGTTCTGCAGGGCCGCGAACAGTCCGGCATGGCCCATGGCCTCGCCGGCGGCCGCCGCGCTCGGCATGAACAGCGCATTGCCGGTGACGCCCGAGCCCGTCGCAAAGCCGCCCACCGCGCCGAGCAGAACCACCGCCACCGATGCGGCGGACGGCCCCAGACCCTGCAGCACCGCGACCAACGCCACGATGCCGCCGGTTTCGACGGTGAGGCGTGCGGCCAGCATGAACAACGCGATCGAGCCGAGGGGCCGCCATGACCGCTGCAGGGTGCGCGTCACGAGCCCCTTGTCGATGGCCGCAGCCGACGTGGCGAGCGTCGCTGCCAACAGCGCGACCCCCGGCGACGTCAGGATGTCGAAAGCGATGCGGGGCGTGGCAAGCTGCGGTGAGATGCCGGCCGCCGCCAGTGGCCCGACGACGAGCTTCTGGGCGATCACGGCGGCGATCAGCGCGGCATAAGGTGCAAGGCCCGGCACGCGGAGAGCCATGCCAAGGTTGCGGCGATTTCCAGCCGTCAGCGCGATGAGGGCGATGACGGAGAGCCCGCCCGCAACACCGGCGATTTCGATGCCGGCAACCAGCGCTGCCCCCGCGATGCCGGCGACCAGCACGACGCCGGCCAGCAAAGCAAACAGGATGTCGCGGCCCCCGATTGCGGGCAGGAACAGCAGTGCGAGCAGCGGTA
Source organism: Hyphomicrobiales bacterium (assembly GCA_031418955.1). Taxonomy (GTDB): domain Bacteria; phylum Pseudomonadota; class Alphaproteobacteria; order Rhizobiales; family Hyphomicrobiaceae. The sequence continues at coordinate 1,211 of JANOJW010000620.1, forward strand.
GCGAGGCAGCGATCGGCGCACTCACGCGCGTAATCCACGGGGTCAGGTCGCCGAGCGGCAGTCCTGCAAGCTTCGCCCCGACGTGCGCGGAGATCGCCAGCGCCCCCCACGGCATCAGGCTCATGCCGACCAGTGCGAGACCGATGGCGCACCGCCGGTCGACGAGCCCGAGCAGCAGCGGCACGGTGACGAGCAGCGAGACGCCCATGCCGGTCAAGCACTCGACCGCGACGCCGATGCCGACCGCGATCAGCAGCGCTCTGCGTGCCACGGGCAACTGCATCGCCTGCACCAGGCCAGCCAGCGCCTCGGGCGAGCGCCGCCGTCCCGACGCCTCGACGAACAGGATGCCCGGTACGACCATGGCGGCGACCAGCGCGGTCATCACCGCTGCGTCGGCGAGCGCCCTCGACCCGTGCTGAGCAGTAGGAGGTTCGAATACGCCGGCAAGCCAGATCGCAGATGCCGCCGCCAGCGCGAGCCCCGCCGCGATGAGGCCGCTTGCTCGCAAGCAGAGCACGGCAAACAGGGCAGCGAGCGGCGGCAGCAACGCCAACGTGGCTGTCATGTCGTCGATCCGATCCGCTCGATGTGCCGATGCACGGGATTAATCACTCTGCCGTCGTCGCCTGTTAACAAAGCCTTCATCAAGGATTGGTGAACTGACGATCCAACTCTTGCGTGCGAAGATCGCCATGAGGCGCCGTGAAGATCGGAGTTTATCGCATCTATCTGAGTGCCACCTTGGCTCAGAGCGACCGCAAGGCGCGCCTGGTCCGGGCGTTCGATGCTATTCCGGAATTCCTCTACCGTCTCGATCAGGTGGATGCAGATCTGCTCGCAGAGCATGCGGGAGATGAGCAAACCGTGCGCCGGCTGCTTCGACTTGCCATGACGCCCTCCCACATCGTGCTTGCAGATGCCGATCGAGCAACCGGCCCAGCCGATCTGCTGGCTGACGAGGTAGACCTTGCCCGCGTCGCCTTCAGACGGCCGATTCCGGTACTTGGGCTCTCGCAAAGCGCGGTTATGGATGGCGCCTCCGATGCCCGTTTCGATCGCATCGTCGGGCATTGTGGCGAGGATATCGCCGTCGCGATCCAGGAGCTTGCCGAAGGCGCCTCCTACCGCGCGCCCGAGCTGTCTCGGCAACCATCCGAAGTGGGCGTCGTTCCAACCGAGCCGGCCCGAGGCGAGCGGCCGCTCCCGATCAGCGGAATTGCCGAAGCATTCGACAAGTGGCGCGCCAGGCGATCGCCGCGGAGCTGACCCCCGCGCCGTGAAATTTCAAATTTCTCTCGTTCCGTCAGCGGACGCTTAACCTCGACCCTCGATAGTCGGTCTCGACCTCTCAAGTCAGTCGAGGATGGCATGCGTCAGCGTTCGCATTTCCGGCAGTGGGCCGGTACATTCGCCGCAGTGTGCGTTGCGGGACTCGTCACAGCGCCCATCGGTGTCCGCAGTCAGTCACCTCCGGATGCCGCGACCGCACAGCCTGATGTGCCGTCCCAGCAGCCGAGCATGCGCCGTCCGTCGGCAGGGGCGGGCACAAGCGGTGGATCCGCGACCCGCAGACGGCCGCTCGACGCCGACTCGTACTTCGACCCGTTGTCATTGCTCGTCCAGCCATCGGCCGCGGTTGTGACACCGCATCCGCTGGCTGCAACATATCCCCATCACGATGTGATCGTGTGTATCGCCGGCTGTTCGCCAAAGCCGGGGCCGAGCATTGTCTACATCACGGCCAGAGCCCACTCGTCGTCGGGTGCCAAGGTGGTGTCGGGTGGCCAAGTGCACCTTGCTTCAAGCACGACGCAGCCACCCGCAGCTGGGCCGCCGAACGTCGGCATAGCCTGTATTGCGGGTTGCAGTTCGCCGTCCACCTACAAGCGCACGTCCGTGCATCGCCAGACGGTTGCAAAGCAGGTCAAACCGATCACCGCGAAGCGGGCGAAGATGGCCAAGCGTCGCTAAGCCGCCTTACCGGCCCGGATGCGCATGCCGGGGGCAGAGCGCTCGAGCATGACCTCGGGACGGAAGCGAAACAGCCGTGCGGGGCGCCCGCCGGTGTGGCTCTTTACCTCGCCCGTCGGCTCGACAAGGCCCATGCCTTCGACGAGGCGGCGGAAATTCTGCTTGTGCAGGTTGGGCCCGAGGATTGCCTCGACGGCGCGCTGCAATTCGAACAGCGTGAACTCCGACGGCAGCAACTCGAACACCACCGGGCGGTGACGAATCTTGGCTCTCAGTCGGCCGAGTGCGGCGGCCGCAATCCGGCAGTGCACCGTGTCGAGGGTCGCGGCCGGTGAGCCGGCCAGCAGGCCGGCCTCCTCCATCAGATCGAGGCGTTCGACGACGCGCTCGTCGTCCCAGCTGCTCTCGGCGAAGCCGAAGGCGATGCGCAGTCGACCCAGGCGGCAACGCACCGTGTTGCCGCGGTCGGCCTCAGGCTGCATTTCCGACCAGCGGAGCAGCGCCGGCTCGATTTCGTCGCTCAGGCATTTCGGCCGTCCCTTGCGCCAATCTTCCCAGGGGAGAAGATCGTAGATGCGCACCCAGTCGTTGCGGCTGGCGGCGGGGATAGCGTCCGAGCGTACCAGCGCCAGATAGCCGATCGACAGCGTCCGGCCCGACCCGTTCGCGGCCCGGTCCTCCGCGCTGAGGCGGCAATCCGCAGCGAGTTGCTCAAGATAAGTGAACTCCGCGCCTCCGACCATCCCTAGTCCCGATCGAAGCGCCGTCTCGAGTGTCTCGTGCCGGCCCGGCGCGAAGCGCGTCGACGGTAACCGAAGACGGTTCGCACCCGTGGTCCCTGCAAGTCGCGCGGTCAGCACCACCGGCTGATGCGCGACGATCGATACGGCTGCCGCCACGACCTCGACGCCGAGGCGGTCTTCTTTCTCAACCGGCTTGTCCGCTGTTTGCGGGTCATTGGCGCGATCCCGTTTCCACTGCCGGCCTTCGCCAGCGTCCCGAACCGGGTCACGTCCAATCGCGTTGTCTGCCATGTGCGCTGTCTCCTGGACTGGAGAATTACTGGCAATCTTGGCGAATTTCGGATGCGGGCGCGCGAAGTCGTTCTCGAGGCGCAGATGTGTCGATCGAACGGGCGCGGAAAGTGCTGCTACACCAGCGCGTAAAATCGGGCGAGGAAGGCACGTTGCGCAGCGTCCACAGGGAGCGATTCGAGCTGTGTCAGCGCATGTTCCAGCACTTGAGGAAGCGCTTCGACTGGCCCGAAGTAGCGCGTGCCTTCGGTCTGCGAGAAGCCGGCGAGTTGCGTCGCCTCGAAGTAAGCGGCAACGCGGTCGGCGCGCTTGATGATGGACGCGACGGCCGGCGGCAAATGCGGCGGAATTGCGAAAGCCGAATGGATGGCGGCCAGCAGGCGCTGCTCGAAGCACTTGTAGTCGAGGCCGATCGCCGCCTTGAACGGGCTGATCAGGTCGCCGATCACATACTCGGGTGCATCATGCAGCAGGGCTGCGAGCCGCCACGGCCGGTCGAGCGTGGGCGCTAGTGCTGCCGCAATGTCCTCGACGATGACGGCGTGCTGCGCCACCGAGAACGCGTGCGCCCCGCGCGTCTGTCCGTTCCAGCGTGCAACCCGAGCAAGCCCGTGCGCGATGTCCTCGATGGCGACGTGCTCAGGGCTCGGGTCGAGCAGGTCGAGGCGGCGGCCCGAGAGCATGCGCTGCCAGGCGCGCGGGGGCTCAGTGGGCCCGCTCATGACTTCGGCCCGCGAAACGCGCGCTGCCGCTTCGCGCAAGGGCCGTGCCGGTGGCAGCTCACAAGGTGATCGTTGACGAAGCCTGACGACTGCATGAAGGCGTAGATCGTGGTCGGCCCGACGAAACGGAAGCCTTCCTTCTTCAGCGCTTTCGAGATCGCCGTCGACTGCTCGGTCTGGGGCGGCACCTCCTTGAATGACGTGCGCTCGTGGATGATCGGGCGGCCGTCGAGGTGGCCCCACAGGAACGCGGCAAGCGTGGTGCGGTCGCGCAGCCTCAGATAGGCGCGCGCGTTGTCGATCGCGGCGTCGATCTTGAGCCGGTTGCGCACGATGCCGGCATCCGCCATCAGCCGCGCCTTGTCCTGGTCGTCGTATCGCGACATGCGCTCGGCGTTAAAGTCGTGGAACGCGGCGCGGAAGTTCGGGCGCTTCTTCAGGATGGTGATCCAAGACAGGCCCGACTGGAACCCCTCGAGCACGAGCTTCTCAAACAGCAGCCGGTCGTCGGCGTGTGGCACGCCCCACTCCTCGTCGTGATAGCGCGTGTACTCGGGATCATCGATCCCAGGCCACGGACAGCGCGTGACGGGCTTGGGTGAGGACTTAGGAAGGGCGGTTCGGGGCTTGCTCATCGGCGCATCGGTCCGCTGGTCAAAGGTCGATCACAGGCCGATTGGCGACCGCCTCGCGATAGGCGGCGATCGCTTCCGGCTCGATGCGCGCGGCAACGCCATCGATCGTGACAGGTTGGTTGTTGTCGGCTGCTTCGGCCGCGCGGTCGAGCCGGACCATCGCCAGCGCCTCGTGCCCACTCGACGAGCCGACCGTGCCGATGACGGCGTCGCCGACCTTGATCTCGGCGCCAGTCGCTACCGGGCCGCCGGCCTCGACCCGCACGACGCGTTTGCGCACCACTGCCTTGTTCTGCATGCGCGCGACCACCTCCTGGCCGACGAAGCAGCCCTTGGTGAACGACACGCCGTGGAAGCGATCGAAGTCCGCATCGTGCGGGAAGGTGTCGCCGAGCGGATAATCGCGCCCGGCCTCCGGCACGCCGGCCGCAATCCTGGTCGCATGGTAGTGCTCGGGCGTCATGCGGCGCGCGCCCGATTGTGCGATCGCCTCGCCGACGAGCGGCGCCGGGATCAGCAAGCGGTCGCCGAGACGATCGCTGCGCGGGTCGACGAAAGCGATCGAGTTGGCCGGCCGCGCGCGAACGTCGCCTTGCAGCACGGCGACCACCACCTCGCCGGCCGCATCCTTGATCTCGATCTTGGCGCGCAACTTGTACATCGCGAGACGCTTCGCCAGCGCCGCCGTTTGTACGAGCGCCGTCTCGAGCAGGAAGCCGGCGGGCGTTCTCAAGACGAAGAACTCGAACAGGATTTTGCCCTGCGGGGTGAGTAGCGCGGCATGCGCCGCCTCACCGGACGACTTCAACGCGGCGATGTCGTTGGTGACGAGATTGTCGAGAAACGCGCCCGCGTCGTCGCCCGTGACAGAGACGACGCCACGGTCGGGTAGCAGTGCGATGCGAGCTTCGCTCATCGAGGGGCTCCTGTAGTCGGGTAGAAGGCAAAGCGGAGCGAAGCTACGCTCTGCCAAGACCCGACGCCATGGAATGTGGCGCGTCGGGTCTCGCCGAGAGCAGGGCTCTACCCGATTTGACGCTCACCGCACCTCGGACAGCAGCGACAGCTGCCGCGTGCCGGGGCCGTCCTGGTCGACGAGGCGGGTGGGATAATCGCCGGTGAAGCAGTGGTCGGTGAACTGCGGGCTGCGCGGATCGCGGCGATCATAGCCCATGGCGCGGTAGATGCCGTCGACCGAGAGGAACGCCAGGCTGTCGGCGCCCATGTACTGGCGCATCTGCTCGACGGTCATGTTTGCGGCGAGCAGGTCCTTCGGCCGCGGCGTGTCGATGCCGTAGAAGTCGGGATGCGTGATCGGTGGGCTCGAGATGCGCATGTGCACCTCCTTGGCGCCGGCGTCGCGGATCATCGCGACGATCTTCTTCGACGTCGTGCCGCGCACGACGCTGTCGTCGATCAGGATGACGCGCGAGCCGCGGATCACGCCCGGATTGGCGCTGTGCTTCAGTTTCACGCCGAGCTGGCGGATCTGCTGCGACGGCTCGATGAAAGTGCGGCCGACATAGTGATTGCGAATGATGCCGAGCTCGAAGGGAAGCCCTGAGTGCTGCGCGTAGCCGATGGCAGCGGGCACGCCCGAATCCGGGATCGGCACGACGACGTCTGCCGGCACGCCCGACTCCTGCGACAGCTCCATGCCCATCTGCTTGCGGATGTCGTAGACACTGCGGCCGCCAACGATGCTGTCGGGCCGCGCGAAGTAGATGAACTCGAACACGCACGGCCGCGCCGGCCGCTTGGCGAACGGCCGGTGGCTCGTCAGGCCCTCTCGGGTGATGACGACGACCTCACCGTTCTCCACCTCGCGCACGAACTCCGCGCCGACGATGTCGAGCGCGCAGGTCTCCGACGCCAGGATCCATGCCCCGTCGAGGCGGCCGAGCACCAGCGGCCGGATGCCGATCGGATCGCGCGCGCCGATCATCATGTCGTTGGTGATGCAGGCGAGCGCATACGCCCCCTCGATCTGCAGCAGCGCGTCGACGAAGCGCTCGACGATGCGCCGCTTCTTCGAGCGTGCGATCAAGTGCAGGATCACCTCGGTGTCGGAGGTCGACTGACAGATGGCGCCGGTCTGGATCAGCTCGGACCGGATCGTCAGGGCGTTGGTCAAGTTGCCATTGTGGGCGACCGCGAAGCCGCCCTGGTCGAGATCGGCAAACAACGGCTGGACGTTGCGCAGGACCACGTCGCCAGTGGTCGAGTAGCGGTTGTGGCCGAGCGCTATGCGGCCCTTGAGGCGGGCGATCACGTCGGCCTTGTTGAAGTTGTCGCCGACGAGGCCGAGGCGACGCTCCTGGTTGAAGCGAGCGCCGTCGTAGGTGACGATGCCGCTGCCTTCCTGGCCGCGATGTTGGAGTGCGTGCAGACCGAGCGCGGTCAGCGCCGCAGCATCTTCGTGGCCGAATACGCCGAACACGCCGCATTCCTCGCGCAGGCGGTCGTCGCCGTACCGGGACGTGTCTGAGGAAGGGGCCCACAGGGGCGGGATCTGTAGGGGTCGATGGTCGAGATCGGTGGCGCGTGGCTCGGCTTCGAGGTTCGAGGAGCCGTTCCGATCGCCGGTCATGCCCGCTCTCCGCACTGGTGAGTGCCCAGGACTAACCGACTCGATCCCGGTCGCAAGTCCATTGTCCGCGCGTATAAACCGAATCCCGTGCCGGTTCCATCCCCGTCCGGGGCATTTAACAACTGCACGCAATCGGGGGCGCTATTGCGGCTCGGTCTTCGTCGAAATCTTCTGAACCACGTTCGTCAAGATGCCCTTGATCGGGCGGCCGGAGCCTCGCAGATACGGTGCCGAGCTAGCCTCGCGCACCCACGGATACTGGTTCTTCGGGTCGGGGAAGAACTCTTCGTAGAACATGAACACGATCATCACGACCAGGAAACCGCGGATGATACCGAAGCCGAGGCCGAGCAGACGGTCGATCATGCCGATCCGGCTGTCGAGAATGGCGTCGGAGATGCGCGCCGTGATCAGGTGCACGATGATCAGCGTCAGCAGGAAGATCACGCCGCCGACCACCACCTGGGTGATCACGGTGCCGGTTTTCGGGTCCATCGTCGAGAGGTACTGGCGTGCAAGTTGCTCGGCGGCTGTTTTGTGGAACATCACGAAATAGAGGGCGGCGCCGGCGGCCGCGACCCAGGACAGGATCGACAGCACCTCGCGGGCAAGGCCCCGGTACATGGCGAGCAGGCCCGAGATGAGGCAGATCGCAAGCAGCGCCACGTCGAGATACATCAAGGACCTCGCTTCAGGTCGAACGTGAGGATGGAACGGCCGCGAAGAACTCGGAGCCCGGCGCTAACGGCGCGAACCAGCGGACGTCGCCTCACTGGCATGGGCCTACCGCCTGTGCAAGCTCTCTGAGGTGAGAAAGACGTTGAAGACTAAGCTTCGGGATCGAAGCCTCGAGATCGCCCGCGGCCGGCAGGATGGCTTTTTTGAAGCCGAGCTTCTGCGCTTCCTTGAGCCTGGTGCCCATGTGTCCCGCTGCTCTCACCGCGCCCGACAGCGAGATCTCGCCGAAGTAGACGTGGTCGACTGGAAGTACAGCACCCGAAAATGACGACAGAAGTGCGGCGGCGGCGGCGAGATCGGCGGCGGGCTCGGTGATCTTCAGGCCGCCCGCGACGTTGAGGTAGACATCGTGATGGCCGAAGGAGACGCCGCAGCGCGCGTCGAGCACGGCGAGCAGCATCGACAGGCGGTTGGAATCCCAACCGACCACTGCGCGCCGCGGCGTGCCCAGAGAGGACGGCGCAACCAGCGCCTGGATTTCGACGAGCAGCGGCCGCGTGCCCTCGACGCCGGCGAACACGGCAGCACCCGGCGCCTTCGCATCGCGGTCGCCGAGGAACAGCTCGGACGGGTTCGCGACCTCCCGCAAGCCCGCCTGCGCCATCTCGAATACGCCGATCTCGTCGGTGGCGCCGAACCGGTTTTTGACCGCGCGCAGGATGCGGAACGGATGCCCGCGGTCGCCCTCGAAGTAGAGCACGGTGTCGACCATGTGCTCGATCACCTTGGGGCCGGCGATCTGGCCGTCCTTCGTCACGTGGCCGACCAGCAGCAGCGACGCGCCGGTCTGCTTGGCAAAGCGAATGAGCGACTGCGTCGCCGCGCGCACCTGGCTGACCGTGCCAGGCGCTGCGTCCAGAATGTCGGACCACAGTGTCTGGATCGAATCGATGATGATCAACTCGGGCCGGTCGCCGTCCGCCATCGTCGCCATGATGTTGCCGAGGTTGGTCTCGCTCGCCAGCGCCACCGGTGCGTTCGACAGCCCGAGGCGTTCCGCCCGCAGCCGCACCTGCGCCGTCGCCTCCTCGCCCGAGAAGTAGAGCGTGCGCCGCCCGGCATTGGCGATCGAGGCCGAGAGCTGCAGAAGCAGCGTCGACTTGCCGATGCCGGGCTCCCCGCCGATCAGCAGGGCGGAGCCCGGCACGATGCCGCCGCCCGTCACGCGGTCAAGCTCCGGCATGCCGGTCAGGATGCGCGGCGGCGCCTCGCCGCGGGTCGCAAGCGACTCGAGCGCGACGATTCGTCCCTTCGATGTCCGCGTGATGCCGGAACCGGGCGCGGGTCCTGCGTCCGCTTCCTCGACGAGCGTGTTCCACTCCCCGCACGACGGGCATTTGCCGACCCAGCGGGAGGTGGTCCCCGCGCACGCCTGGCAGACGAAGTTCGCTTTTGCCGCTTTAGCCATGGGGCACCTCAACTCGATTCGGGGTACGAGCGCGAGACCGGCAAGGAGAGTGCGACGCCTTGACGGTATCGGACGTCACATGGTCCCGAACTGGCGTATCCCAGCGATGCGGAGGCTGGTGAACGATCGCAACACCCACTCGATGGGTCCGATCCGGAACCAGCGCTGCCACCAAACGCAACCGGCAAGTTGACCAGCAGGATGCCGAGCAAGGCAACGCCTCGCAGCACATCGATTTGTGGCAGGCGCGCTGCTGGGGACATTTCACTTGTCATCCAGACTCACCGCGCCTGGTCGAGCGCGCGCAGATAACTGCCCATGAAATGATCGCTGTAGCTCGGCGGCAGGTGTGCGAGGAAACGGCCGACGAGATCGGTGCGCTCCGTCGTAGGCTTCAGTGTCGGGATGAGTCCCGTCAGCCGCCGCCACAGCGAGGCGGGCGATGCCGGGATCAGCGACGGCGTGTCCGGCTGATAGGCGTCGGCAAGCGCATGGGCCCCGAACACGCCGCCGCGCGCGCAGGAATTGAGGCGACCGACATGGGCGAACCCGAGGCGATGCGGTGGGATGGCGGCGATGGGATCCTCGCCGTGCACGAGCCGGAAGGTGCTGCGCCCGAGTTTAGCGTTGTAGACGTCCGCGAAGGCCTGATCGCCCGGCCGCGGCATGCCGAAGGTGTAGACGGCTATCGGCGCGTGATCGTGCTCGGTGGCGAGCCGATGCGCGAGGATCGCGGCGATCGCACCGCCGAGGCTGTGGCCGACGATGAGCAGTGGTTTGCCGCCAGCGCGCGCCCGTTCCGCGGCAGCCTTGGCGTCGGCCCACAGCGTATCGCTTGCCGCGCGAAAACCGCTGTGAGTGCCGGCTCGGTCGGGCTGTGCCCGGATATCCGTGATGTAGTCACCGGCAACCAGTACGTCGGTGCCCGCGATCGCCAGTGCGACGAAGCCCTGTCCTTCCGCGACCAGCCCGCGCGCGGTGCCGCCGGGCGTCAGCGACGTCGCCGCGACATTGCCGATGGTGTGGCCGGCGAGGCCCCACATCGCGCACATCGCGGCAAGCTTTTCCGCCTTGTGCACCTCATAGGCGAGCTGCGCCAGCCACACGAGGCCACGCGCGGTGCCGATAGAAAACTCGGGCGACGGCGAGACGGCGGCAAAAGCCTGACGGTTGTAGTCGGCGTCGGGGATATCGTGAAAAACGCTCATGTCATGCAACTCCGTCACGAACACAGGCAACGAGGCAGCGCAACTGTAGCAGCCTCGAGCCGCGCTGCTAGTCCCACCTCGCTCAGGCCGAGACCTGCAGCAGCAGCAGCTTCGACTTGCCGATGCCCGGCTCCCCGCCGATCAGCGGTGTGGAGCCCGGCACGATGCCAAGGAGCATCTGGACCTTTCGCTCGATCACCGCGACGGCCGCGAGGGCGGCTCGGAGGTGATCGGCGTGCATAAGTGGGTGTTTCCCTCGAACTGGAAGTTCGCAGCCGAGAATTTCCTCGGCGACACCTATCATAACCCGAGCCACCGCTCGGTCGACATGATCGGCATCGGGCCATCGGCGCGCTCGGGCAAGCGCGGCCGGCGCGACGACGAGCTGGAGAAGGCGCAGCACGTTTGGATCAGCTTTCCGGCCGGGCACGGCGTCCACAGCGCCATCGCGCCGGCCGCCAACGAGTTCATCGACAGCTTCATAACCCGAGCCACCGCTCGGTCGACATGATCGGCATCGGGCCATGATAGGTGTCGCCGAGGAAATTCTCGGCTGCGAACTTCCAGTTCGAGGGAAACACC
>JANOJW010000621.1:0-4345 GCA_031418955.1 Hyphomicrobiales bacterium
CCGCCGAGCTACTCTCGCGGCATTCCCGGGGGAGCTGCCGTGGCGGATGTGTTCTTGAGCTATTCGCGTGAGGATCGGCAACGGGTCGAACCGATCGCGCGCGGGCGCTGTCCGATCCTGATGCTCAACCATCGACACCGGAGCAGCTTGCCCGCTTGCGCCGCGTTTCACCGGCACGGTTCATCCGCCGGCAACTCCGGATGACACTGGAGGGGTTTGCCGCCGCCTACGGCATACCGACCGACACGCTGCGCGCCTGGGAACGGTACGAGGCCGAGCCGAGCCCGGCCGAACTGTCCTACCTCCACGCGATCCAACGAGCGCCGGATGCGGTGCGTGTGCCCGCCTCCGAGCCCGCCGACTGAGCAGCGCATGCGGCGAGACAAGTGACTGCAGGCAGACCGGCGGTGAGTACGTGGACACAAGTCATGAAGCCAACTCGTCCACGAACTTTGCGTAGACCTCCAGCGGTTCCCGTTCCGTGCGGAACGTGTTGACCCGGGCGCCGGCCTCGGGGAAGCCCATGGCCATGCCGCAGATCACGATCTGGCTCTGCGGGATCGCCAGCCGGCGGCGGATGATGGCGTGGAAATTCGCGAACGCCGCCTGCGGGCACGTCTCGAGGCCGAACTCGCGGGCAGCGATCATCACCGACTGGACGAACATGCCGGTGTCGAGCCAGGAGCCGATCTCCATCTCGCGATCGATGGTGAAGATGAGGCCGGTCGGCGCGCCGAAGAAGTCGAAGTTCTGGCGGCGCTGCGCATGCATGCCCGCCTTGTCGTCGCGGGTGAGGCCCATGGTGCCGTAGAGGCCCCAGCCGCAGGCGCGGCGGCGCGCCAGATAGGGCTCGCGCCAAGTCACGGGGTAGTAATTGTACTCGCGCTTGTCCTCCCCCTCGGTGTCGAAGCGTGTGAGGATCTCGTCGCAGAGCTGCCGGCGGGGGGCGCCATCGACCACCCACACGGTCCACGGCTGGATGTTGGAGCCGGACGGGGCGCGGTTGGCGGTCTCCAGCACGCGGGCGACGAGGTCGCGGGGAACGGAGCGCTGCTCGAAGGCGCGGACCGACTGGCGGCCGCGGATCGCGTCCTCGACAGTGAGCCCATTGCGCGGAAAGCTTGCGGCATCGGGTTTCGGTGTGGTCTTGGTCGTGGTCATGAAGCGGTCTCTCCGGGCGGCGGCGCGATTGTGGCTAAGTGGCAGTCCTGGCACAATCAGCGCCAACCCGCCCGCGTCGAAACGTCTGATGATTCAGTTTCGCCAGCGGCAGAGTGGCAGCACCACCGATTCCTGATAGGAAGCGTCTCAACCGCTGTATCGAAGGCTCAGTATCTCCGTGCAAATCTACTCACCGCGCGTGTTCTGGCCGACCTTGATGACCGCACTCGCGGCGCTGCTGCTGTTCGGGCTCGGCACCTGGCAGATCGAGCGCAAGGCCTGGAAGGACGGGCTCATCGCCCGCGTCACCGCCCAAGCGAAGGGTGAGCCGATCGTGCTCGACGCAGCGGCCACGCTGCTCAAAGGCGGCGAGGCGATGGAATACACTCGCGTGCGGGCGCGCGGCCGCTGGCTTCCGGACAGGTCGCGGCATCTCTATGCGCTGTCCATCCGCGAGGCGGGCTTCCACGTCTACACGCCGCTCGAAACCCCGACCGGAGCGATCCTGTTCGTCAATCGGGGCTTCGTGCCGAGGTCGCAGATCGCGCACTTCGAACAGGCCGCGGCGGCGAATCGGGGCCCGGTGGAGGTCGTCGGCCTCCTGCGCAATCCAGGCGCCAAGGGTTGGTTCGAGGCCGACAACGACGCGAAGAAGAACGAATGGTACTGGCGCGATCTCGACGGCATGGCGCGCTCGGCGTTCCCGGATGGGCGGCGCGAGGTGCTGCCGTTCTTCATCGACGCGGAGGCAGCACCGGGAGCGCGGCCCGGCGATTACCCCCGGGGCGGTGTGACGCGCGTTCAATTCCCCAACCGGCACTTGGAGTACGCGCTGACCTGGTACGGCCTTGGAATTGCGCTGATCGGCGTCTATTTCGCCTTCCTGCGAGGCCAGCGGACGAACGGTCGCCGCTTGGCGTGATCGCTCCGGTTGATGATCGACGTTCAATCACGGGCGCTATGGGCCTGGGGATACGACCATCGCCAGGCCATGGTTCGCCTTGTGGACGACACGCCAGGCAACTAGGGTCGCAGCGCGTCCGAAACGGCGGGCGCGGGCACAATGGACCCGTCAGCAGCACTCGGGAAGCACGCGCCGTGAGATACGTCAGCACCCGGGGACAGGCCCCGACGCTCGGCTTCGAGGACGTTCTGCTGACCGGGCTGGCGCGGGACGGTGGGCTGTACGTGCCGCAAGCCTGGCCGACGCTGGGCACCGACCAGATCGCCACGATGGCGGCCAAGCCCTACGAGGCCGTGGCGCTCGAGGTGATGCGACCGTTCATCGGTGGCGAGATCCCCGAGCGCGAGTTCGAGGCGATCATTGCCGAGGCCTATCGCGGCTTCGCGCACCGGACTGTCGCGCCGCTCGTGTAGGTGGGCGCGTCCGACTGGATCCTCGAATTGTTCCACGGGCCGACGCTCGCTTTCAAGGACGTGGCCATGCAGGTGCTCGGCCGCCTGATGGACCGCACGCTGCAGCGGCGCCGGCAGCGCGCGACCATCGTCGGCGCCACCTCGGGCGATACCGGAGGTGCGGCGATCGAAGCGTTCCGCGGCCGCGAGGCGATCGACATTTTCATTCTATTCCCGAAGGGCCGGGTCAGCGGCGTGCAACGGCGGCAGATGACGACGCCCAACGAGGCGAACGTGCATGCCATCGCCGTCGAGGGCACCTTCGACGACTGCCAGAACCTCGTGAAGGCAATGTTCAACGATCTGGCCTTGCGCGACCGCCTGCAGCTGGCCGGCGTCAACTCGATCAACTGGGCGCGCCTGATGGCGCAGATCGTCTACTATTTCACGTCTGCGGTGGCGCTCGGCGCACCGGAGCGCCGCGTCAGCTTCACCGTGCCGACCGGCAATTTCGGCGACATCTTCGCAGGATACGCCGCCCGCTGCATGGGGCTCCCGATCGAGAAGCTCGTCATTGCCACGAATGTTAACGACATCCTGGTGCGCACGTTCGAAACCGGCGAATACCGGCCGCTCACCACCACCGCGACGGCGAGCCCGTCGATGGACATCCAGATCTCATCGAACTTCGAGCGGCTGCTGTTCGAGCTCGGCGGCCGCCAGGCCTCGCGCGTCGCCGGGCACATGGCGTCATTGGCCAAGTCGGGCGCCTTCCGCCTCGACCAGGATGAGCGGGCGTCATTGGCCGAGCTGTTCCAGGCCGGCCGCACCGACGAGGCGCAGACGCTGGCGACGATCCGCCAATTGAATGCCGCGACCGGCTACCTGGTCGACCCCCATACCGCCGTCGGCTATGCGGTTGCACAGAAGGTCGCGCGCGACCCGGCGGTGCCGATGATCACGCTCGCGACCGCCCACCCGGCCAAGTTCCCCGATGCGATCCGCGCGGCGATCGGCGCTGCCCCGCCCGAGCCCGACAGCGTGCGCCGGCAGGCGAGCCTGCCCGAGCGCATGACGCTGCTGCCCAACGATCTCGCGGCCGTTGCCGCCCACATCGGCGCCGCGACGCGGGTCGGAAAGGTTGCCGCATGAGCGTCCAGGTTTCGCGTCTGGCGAACGGCCTGCGGGTTGCTACGCACACGATGCCCCATCTGGGCACGGTCGCGCTCGGGCTGTGGGTGGCGTCGGGCGCGCGTCACGAGGCGACGCGCGAGCACGGCATCTCGCACTTGCTCGAGCACATGGCCTTCAAGGGCACGGCGCGCCGCTCGGCGCTGCAGATCGCCGAGGAGATCGAGCAGGTCGGCGGCGAGCTCAACGCTGCGACCAGCCTTGACACGACCTACTACTACGCGCGCGTCATGAAGGACGACGTGGAGGTCGCGATCGACATCCTCGCCGACATCATCCAGAGCCCGCGCTACTCGCAGGAGGAGCTCGAGCGGGAGCGCGACGTAATCCTGCAGGAGATCGCCAGCTGCAATGACAGCCCCGACGACATCGTCTACGACCTGATCCAGGATGCAGCCTTCACCGGCCAGCCGATCGGCCGGCCAATCCTGGGCACTCCCGAAAGCGTCACCGCCTTCTCCACCGATGATCTGAGAACCTATCTCAAGGCCCGCTACCGGGCGCAGGACATGGTGCTGTCTGCTGCTGGCAACATCGATCACGACCGTTTGGTTCGTCACGCTGAGGCCTTTTTCCAGGGGCTCACTCCGGGTACAGCGAGTGCACCGGATGCGGCGCGCTACGTCGGGGGTGCGCG
>JANOJW010000622.1:0-1790 GCA_031418955.1 Hyphomicrobiales bacterium
AACATGTCCCCCGAGCAGTATCGCGAGAAGTGGGGTTTGAAGCACGACTATCCCATGGTGGCGCCGAACTATGCCCGTGCCCGCTCCGACCTCGCCAAGAAGATGGGCCTCGGTACGCGCCGCGGGGGTACGCCGAGCGCGAAATAGGCATTGCGCGGCGCTGACCGGGGTCAGATCCATTGGTCTGACCCCGGGGCACACCCGGGGCACGCCCCATTGGCGCTAAGATAATGCTTGCGTGCCGGAATCAAATCAGATTCTAGCATTGTGATGGCACACGCAGAGCTGATCTCATCTGACTGGGACAAGACTGTCGGGCAACTCGGCGGCGCCGAGCTGCTCGCGGCGGAAGCGCGCGAGACCAGGGCGTTTCTGCGGGCGCGCGGCATCAAGCTCGCCGTCGATCTGTTGCGGCTGGTGCTCGCCTACTGTCTCGGCAAGTCGGGACTGCGGCTCACCGCGGCATGGGCGGACGGCATCGGGCTCGCCAGCATCTCCAACGTGGCGCTGCACGGGCGGCTGCGCAACGCCGCGCCCTGGCTGGAGCGGATCGCGGCACGGCTCATGGCGAGCCAGGCCGAGGCGCGCGACCGGGCCGGCATGGCCGCGGCCAAGGGACGGCTCGTCCGCATCGCCGACGGCACCAACGTGTCCAAGGCGGACAAGAACGCGCGCGAGCGCGGCGGCGTATGGCGCATCCATGCCGTGTATGATCTGCCGACCGAACGGCTCAGCGCGTTCGAGATCACCGACGAGAAGGGGGCCGAGGCGATCAATCGCATCGCGGTGGTGCCGGGCGAAATCCGCCTGGGCGATGCCGTCCACTGCCGTGTCGAGGACCTCGCCGACATGCTGGAGAAGGGCGCCGACGTCGTCGTGCGGGCGCATTGGCGCAGCGCGCGCTGGGTGCAGGCGTGTGGCCGCCCGTTCGACCTCATCGGTGCGCTGAAGAGCAACGCCACCGGCTCGATCGATCGTCCGATCTGGCTCGGCCGGGGCAAGGCCGCGCCGCTGCGCCTGCGCCTCGTCGCCGTGCGGATGCCGAAGGACAAGGCGGTGAAGGCCGTCGCGGACGCGCGGGCGCGCGCCAGGGACAAGGGCCACAAGATCCAACCCGAGACGCTCGTCGCGGCGGAATGGGTGCTCCTCATCACGTCGCTGGCACCGGAGGCGTTCTCGACCGAGGAGATGCTGGCGCTCTATCGTCTGCGCTGGCGCATCGAGATCGCCTTCAAGCGCATGAAGAGCCTGATCGGGCTCAGATCGCCGCCGGGCCCGTGCCCCCTGGTCGCCAAGGCCTGGGTGCTGGCCCACCTCATCGCCGTCCTGTTGACCGAGGCGCAGCTGAGCGCCGTCGGTGACTCTCCCCGCTGGGCTCCCGCGCTCGTTCAGGCCTGTGGCGCACGGCCCGCCTGCTGATCACGGCGCTGCTCGCGGCCATCATGCCGCCCCTCGACTTCGCCACCATCCGCACCACCCTCCCGCGGCTCAATCGCCACTTGCGCGAGCCGCCGCGAAAGCGACAATACCAGCCGACGGCACTTTTAACTTAGCGCCAATGGGGTCTGACCCCGACACCGATCTCCCGCGCCGGCAAGCCGCATCAAGAGACGTCCGCCAACCGCCCGGTCTCGATCTGCATCATCGCCCGCACCAGCTTGTGGGTGGCGCCGCGCACCTTCTGCCCCGCGGGCACCTTGCGCGCCATCTTCTCGTCGCTGGCCTTCATGTAGTCGACATAAGCATAGCGGATGCGCGCGACCTCGCGCAGCGACTTGTCCTTCTCGCCG
>JANOJW010000623.1:0-3772 GCA_031418955.1 Hyphomicrobiales bacterium
CAGCAGGAGCCGAGTGCCTCCAATCCGTTGGCCTCGACGACCTTCCGCAACCAGTCAGCTGTGTGATCATCGGGCAAGAGCGATAATGCCTGGAGTATCGCTGGATTATCCCCCTTGTCATGGCCACGCTGGCGGATCAGCTTTTCGATCATATTCTCGGCCAGCGTGCTGTCGCCAAGGCGAGCCAGCAGCCCGAACATGCGTCCCAGCTCGCTCGGCTCGGTGCGGCCACGGCCATGCCAAGAGCGCTCTGGCCAAGTCGCGATCATCAGACCCGCGAGATCAGCGACTTGCTGTTTGTGGGATTGCCTCTTCTTCGGTGCCGCCGCCTGCCAATTGCGGAGCAGTTCTCCCAAGTACGGCAAGGTCGCTTCGAGCCCCGCCTGATTGAGCACAATCAACATGCGGTCACTCGGCCAGATGACCAACGCCGCACGCGCATAAGTGCGCTCGAATGAAGCGCCTTCGTTGCCGGTCGCCTCGTGGAAATGCTCTTCGTCGGGGTCCATGTCGTCGAGGGCATCGGTCGGCGATACCTCATCGTCCTTGATTGGCAGCTTGCCGAGCGTCGTCGGCACCCCGTCGGGCCGACGCCATTCCGACAACGTCTTGCTTCCGTCGAACACATCGATGACTTCAAATTCGTGGCGGGCCTCCGGTTTGCCGGCGTCCCGCTGGCCACGGCGGTAATGCCAGTTTTCGCGGCCGGTGTACTCAGCCGAGCCGCTTTCGCAGACCGTGAGGAGGGCCAGATGCAGATCACAGCCTGCTTGCGGCGCCGCTGCCGCCAGTAGCCGCGCAATCGCGGCGTCGGCGCCTTTCATGCCCTCGAATGTCAGTTCGGCCGGTGTGTAGGCGTGCTCCAGCGGATAGACAATTTTCTCAGGAAATGTGGCGATGGCCTCGGCTGCGACCATGACCGATCTATCGCCTGTCTCCGCCTTGGCCTTGGTCCAATCAGTGAGTATTGATGCAACCTTGCCGGTCTCGGCGGCATAATTCGGCGGCTCAAGCGCTGCCCCTTTCCCCACGCGCATCAGATTGAACACCAGCGTTGCCCGGCAGCCGCTCGTGACCGGCAGGACCTCGTGCACACAGTCCGCATAGAATGCCGCAAACGCGACTTCGGATGGCTCGTCACATTGGAGGTCGAGGCGCTCCTCGCGATCATTATGGCGGACAACCAATTCGCCGCCCTTCGATTGTGACGGCAGCGCGACCACCAGCGTCGCGAACATGCCCGGCGCCTTCTCGGTGTCGCGATGGCTGACGAAAAAGCTGCCCTTGTCGTAGACCAGCAGCTTATAGAGCTCGGCTGTGACCGGCCCCTTGACGCCCAGCCCCTCGGCCGCACGCGCAACGATGCTATCGAGGGTATAGGGCCAGTGTTTGCCGCCGATGGAGACGTGGTTCGCCTCGATCTGCCAGGTGCGGCGGACGTTCGTATCGACCACGGTTTCCGCTCCGCGCCCGAACGGCGCCCGCGTTGCCGCCTTGATCAGCTGCTTGGCCTGGGCCGGCATCAGCGGCAGCGCGATCAGCCCGACGCCTTCGACCTCGATCCGTGGCGCCAGAAATTCCGACCGGCCAGAGACGAAGTAATCGCCGGGCCGGTCGACCTCCGCCAGGATCTTCGCCAACTCTTGTGTGATGGTCATGCTGCGTTGCTCGGATTCACATTGGCTGCTTGAACATCAGGCAGTCTCGACCCCGAAGTTGCAATTTCATACCCCAGGCTTCGATAACCAATTTGCCGCTTCAGTGCCATGCGGGCGAGCATGGCGACACCGGAATCGACGTAGTCGTAGACGATGACTTCGCGTTTGGCGTGGTGCTCGCGATGAAGGCGGCCAACGTACTGGGCGAGCGTGCCTTTCCACGAAATTGGCATGGTGAGAAACAGCGTATCGAGCGAGGCGTCGTCGAACCCCTCGCCAAGATAGCGACCGGTCGCCAGCACGAGGCGCTCCTCCCCATCCGGCGTTTTGAGCCCAGCCTCGGCGGCACGTCGTTCGCCGGCGCTCATGCCGCCGTACAGGACGACCAGATTGCGCGTGAATTTTTCGAACCGGCTGCGCAGGTGATCGAGATGATCCCGGCGTTCGGTCAGGATGACGGGACGCCGACCTGCTTGCAGGCTCGTCAGCACGTCGTCGAAGATCATGTCGTTGCGTTTGGAGTCCGAAGCGAGCGCTGCGTAAAGCGTGGTCATTTGGTGGGGACCGGTTGCCTCTTGTCCCTGCGGCGTCTGGAACCCAGTCTCCCTCAATTTGACCTTGTGCGTGAACGCACGGGTTGCCGCCTGCGCTTTCGCATCGACGCGGTATCTGACTGGCCCGCATTGCATGAAGATAATGGGATGGTGGCCGTCCTTGCGGGCGACAGTGGCCGACAATCCCAGCACGTAACGGGCCTTGGTGCGGCGCGCCACGAGTTCGAAGCTGACGGCGGATAGATGGTGACATTCATCGACGATCAGGTGGCCGTAGTCACCAACGAGATCGCTGACTACACCATTGCGAACGAGACTCTGGATCAGCGCGATGTCGATGCGGCCGGAGGGCTTGCGCTTGCCGCCGCCAATTGTGCCGATGTCGCTTTCGGCGACTGAAAGGAACGTTTGTAGGCGTTCGCGCCATTGATCGACGAGCTGCTGACGGTGCACCAGAACCAGCGTGTTGCAACCTCGTGCCGCAATCATTTTTGCGCCGACCACGGTCTTACCAAACGCTGTCGTAGCGGCCAGGACGCCGTAGTCATGGGGCTCGATGGCAGCGACGGCCGCTGTCTGGACATCGTGCAACGTGCCGAGAAACGTAAGCGCCAATGGCTGGCCGCGATGACGTTCGTCCTTCAGGACCGGTTTGATGCCAAGGACTTTGAGGACTTCCAAAGCCTCATCGAGACACCCACGCGGCAAGCCGACATGTTGCGGATGAAGTTCGGCGCAGGAAATGATGCGGGGCTTGCCGTAGGTCGGCATGCGCATCGCTTGGGCACGATAGAATTCCGGATTCTGAAAGGCGGCGACCCGCACGAGCTGCGCCACAACCGAGGACGGCAGTTGGTCGCGGTCGACGTACACTTGGTCGCCCAGCACTACACCGATTTGCTCTGGCATCGGCTCAGTAATCTTCGAGGCTTGCCGCCGTCGCGATGGCGCCATCTTCCACGGCTCATCCGCATTCTCGTCGTCGACCGGCAGCCTGACGCCAGTGGCACCACCGGGCATGTCAGCCTCGACGCGCCCGATTTTAGTTGCGACGTCCACAGACGAAAGACGGCGCAGACTGCCGAGGAATGCCCACTGGTCCTGATAGGGTTCGAGTTCATCGTTGACGAAGACGCTGTTGCCCTTCTCGCGTGCCAGACGTTGCAATGGGAGCGCAATCAGGTTGCCAAAGCCGCCACGCGGCATCGTATCCTGGCTTGGAAACAGCCGGTCATATGACGCGAATCCGATCTCGGGGCGACGGTTCATGGTGCGGGTCCAGGCATAGGCGCGCATTCCAGCACTGATCCACGGGCACGCGCCAGATACCGGCTCGCGCCTACCAGCGGCGGTAATACGGCCGGTAATAGGGCCTAGGCCCCCAATAGAAGGGGCGCGGCGCCACCACCAGGGGCGGCGGCGCCACATAAACCGGCGGCGCGGCATAGGCCGGGCCGTAGCCGGGACCATATCCTGAACCGTATCCCGGACCATAGGCCGGCGGCGGCCCGAGCGAACCATCGGGATAGGCGACGCAACCGCTCAGGCCGATGCCGGCGG
>JANOJW010000624.1:0-3954 GCA_031418955.1 Hyphomicrobiales bacterium
TAGAAGGCCGCTCTGCACTTGGCGGCCGAGACCCGACAGCGCCGTGCCGTGTCATTTCGGGTCTCGCAAGTACAGGGCTCTACCCGACCTACCCTCCGGTGAATTTCGACAACCGTGCCTTGACGCGTCGGATCTGCGCCAAGTGCAGACGGCCTTCTCCCCGACCAACGCCGTCACTCCCCACCCACCATGACGGGTGTGGCCTCGGCGCGGCGCTGGCCGCGCTGCGGCGCCGATACGGCTTGGGGTCCCGGCTGCTCGCGCGCCCGCGCCGACTGCGACGCGACGTACCCGCACGACGCCTGCGCCCGGCTGCGCTGCGTGGCCGACACCGCGTCGGGCCCGCGCCAGGCCCGGCAGAGCTGGCCGATCCGCCCGGGCTCCTGCGCAGCGCCGTCGGCGCAGTAGAGGCCCGAGCCGTCGCCCTGCGCGGCAAAACGCAAACCCCGCGCGCCCGTCGCCGCATCGTCGAGACCGCCCGCCAGATAGTTGAGGATCGCCACCCGCTCCGCACCTTGTGTCGCGTCCATGCGTTTGGCCCGGTAGTGCATGTCGGTGAGCGCGATCACCTCGACCGCGCGGGCGCGCAGGTGACCCGTCTCGTCACTGGCCAGATGCAGGCGGGCGAACAGCCCATAGTCGCGGCAGGCGCCCAACGAGCCCATGTTCTGCATGCCCGGATGCAGGAAGTTACCGAGCCCGTAGAAGATCAGCCGGCCGTTGAGCAGTTCGATCCCCTGCACCACGTGCGCATGGTGACCGGCCACGAGATCGATACCGCGCGCCAGCACGGCCTCGTGTCGCAGCTTGCGCACGGCGGTCGCATCCGCCTGCACTTGCCGCTCGATGCCCTGGTGGACGGAGAGAATGCGGTAGGCCGATGGGGCTTCGGCAAGCCGCCGCGTCACATCGCCGAAATCCTCGGGCGACTGGTAGGCCATCTGGCCTGGCCGGTTATCGCCCGCCCGATGATGCGGAAATCCACTCGTCACGATCCCGACCGCCGAGAACGCGACCGTCGTGCCGCGGGCCTCGACGAGCTGCGGCCGCCCGGCCTGTTCGCGATTGCGGCCAAGCCCCACATGCGCCTTGAGGCCAGACGTGCCGAGCAGCCGGTCGAGATGATCGACTGTATCGAAGGCGCCGGCCGCGCCGAAGTCCATGGAATGATTGTTGGCGGTGGCGAGCAGATTGAGGCCGAGGCCAACCAGATGGCGCACGCCGGCGGGATGGGAGCGGAAATTGAAGGTCTTGGACTCCGGCCGCAGGTCGTTGCGCTCGGTCACCGCCGTCTCGAGGTTGGCGAAGTTGAGATCGCCGTCGATCAGCGGACGGATGCCGCCGGTCAGCTCGCCCCATGCGATCACCGACCCGTGCTTCAGCGCGCCGTCGCCGCGCACCGGCTGCATGTGGCCGCCCAGGCCCAGATCGCCCGCGATGGTCAGCGTCAATGTGCGGCGCGGGGCGGGCGGCTTCGGGGCTGGCACGGGCGGCAGCGGCAGCAGCGCCAGCCGCGGCAGCATTTCGCGGCGCAGCGGCTTGATCCGGAGCCGCGCCGCCGCCTCGAGGCTCTCGAACTGATGCCGCAGGAGCGGCCGCGAGGGCACCATCGACGGGGCAAGTGCCGCCGGCTCGATCGCTGCCGGTACGACGGCCAACGGCGCCGAGGCGACCACGAACTCCTCGCCGCGCGCCGCCTCAGCCAGCACGACCGTGGCCATCATCGCCATCAGTCCACGACGCACGACCGACATGGAACGCTCCACCGACGCTACTCACTCCAACGCACCTGATTATCTTAGGTCAGGCAGCCATGCCCCGAAAGCGCGAACGGCAGCTCTCACGCCCAGCGTGCAGGAATGGTAAACGCCTGTGGCCGCGCTACCGCTAGGCACAGTCGTTAATGATTGGCCAAGCCTTTCATCAGGAACTTCACAACGTTCGTCACCGAAGTGTTAGAACCACCCTCACGAAACAAACTGCAATCATCATGGAATTGCAGCAACCCTGAACGGTGGGGAAACGGTGATGCTCAGCGGATCCCAACTCGTCATTCTCGCGATGTACTCGACGGTGAACGTGGTCGGCCCGCACGGCAGCCACATCAATCCGGCGAGCATGCCCGTCATCATGTCCCTGCTGCTTGCGGCGGCGATCATGTCCCTGCTGCTGTTGTATTCGGTCTGCATGCCGCAGCGCACGGCCTACAAGCCGCCGATCAAGGTGCAGCGCCTCTCGCGTCGCACCCGCGGCCCCGCGCCCCGCCGCATGTAACATCGCCGCCTGCGCATCCTGCCGCTTCACCGCTGCGCTTTTGCGTGCCAGTCTCGCGTCTTGCGCAACGGCCAAGAGGCGGACATTCGATGGGCAGGCTCGACGGCAAGGTCGTGATCATCACCGGGGCGGCGCGCGGCATCGGTGCGGCGGCCGCACGCCTGTTCGCCGCCGAGGGCGCGCAGCTGATGCTGGCCGACGTGCTGGCTGAGCCGCTCGAGACCCTGGCGCGCGACATCGGGGACCGTGCGGCGTTCCGCATTACCGACGTGACGGACGAGGCGGCGGTGAAGGCGCTGGTCGACGACACGGTCAAGCGGTTCGGCCGGCTCGACGTGGCGCTGCTCAACGCCGGCATCGAAGGGCAGGTGGTCTCGCTTGTCGACTACCCTGCGGCGATGTTCGACCGGGTCATGGCCGTCAACGTGCGCGGCGTCTGGCTCGGCCTCAAGTATGCGATGGCCGCGATGTCGGGCGGCGGCTCGATCGTCATCACGTCGTCGACGTCGGGCATCCGCGCCACGCCCAACCTGTCGGCCTACACCGCCTCCAAGCACGCGGTGATCGGCCTGATGCGCTCGGCCGCCCTCGAAGGTGCGGGGAGCAACATCCGCGTCAACACCGTCAATCCCTCGCCGATCGACACCCCGATGATCGCCTCGCTCGAGCAGCAACGCGGTCTTGCCGGCCGCAACGACCAGCCGATGGCGCGGGGCACGCCGCTCGGACGCTACGGCCGTCCCGAGGAGGTCGCCCGGCTGATGCTGTTCCTTGCCAGCGACGACGCGAGCTTCTGCACCGGCGGCGTCTACATGGTCGACGGCGGCGTGTCGGCCGGTCGCGTCGGATAGGCTGGTCGCGTCGGATAGGCTGGCCGCGCAATTGCGGCGGGATCGGCGCCGTCGCATGACGCGTGCATGAACGGGCGGGATCGGCGGGCCAGCGTGGAGAAAAGTTAAGGAAAAAATCCCCCGATCGGCGACGGCGCGGCGACGGATGCGCCAGCGCTGCCACGTCCTCGAGGCACGATGCCGTTGAGCCCGGGTGATCAGCCCGAACGGGCGCGGCAGTCGCTATCAGAGAGGACACCTCATGCGTAAAACTGCAATCGCCGCCCTCGGCACTTTGCTCGCGTTCAGTCACACGGCTTCGGCGCAGGCGCCAGGGCCAGCGCCATCGGCCCCAGGCACGCCGCCGGCCGCTGCACCGGCGACTCCCTCAGCCAACCCCGATCAAGCCGGGCCGCGCAATCCGGAAGCACGCGCTCGCTGGGAAAAGTTCCAGGCGGTTTGCGGCGCGGACTTGAAGTCCCATTGCGGCGCCGTTTCGGGCCAAGGCGATCAGCGCCGCACCGAGATGCGCAGTTGCGTCGACACGCACAAGGCGAAGTTCTCGGCTGGCTGCCAGTCGGCCATCGCCGAGCGTGAGACTGACCGCGCCGCGCGCCAGGACGCCAAGGGCGCCAAGCCCGCAGCCGACAAGCCGAAGAGCTGACGGCTCACAACGCGCATAACCGCAACGGGCGGGGCTTGGCGGCCTCGCCCGTCCGCGTCGAGGGTCTCGGGCTCGTCCGCGACGGATCAGCCGGCGACCGCCTCGTCGCCGTCGGGTTTCGACCCGAAGCGGTCGGACGACGACCTAACTGGTGTCATCCTCGGGCTTGTCCCGAGGACCCATGGT
>JANOJW010000625.1:0-1511 GCA_031418955.1 Hyphomicrobiales bacterium
CTGGGAGCACGCGCGGAAATTCAACCGCGACTACATCCTCGAGGAGGACAAGACCATCCAGGCGCAGGTGCGCGAGAAGGGCGTGACCATCACCAAGCCCGATGCGACGCCGTTCCGCGATGCGACCAAGTCGGTGTACGAGGAGTTCTACGCGACTCCGGCCGGCAAGGACGCCAAGAAGATGGTCGATTACATCCTTGCGGTGAAGTAAGCGCACATGGCAGCTCACGCAACGGGTGGGGTGGTCTCGGTCGAGACCACCCGGTCGCCGGTCATCCGCGCGATGGACGGCTTCTACACCATGCTCGGCTGGGTCGCGGGGTTGATCCTCGCGGTGATGGCCGCGTGCGTGTGCCTGAGCGTGATCATGCGCTGGACAGGCTCGCAGGCGCTCGAGGGCCTCGACGAGGTGCCGCGCTATCTGTTCGTGTGGCTGGTCGCCATCGGCGGCGCGGTGGCCATGCACAAGAACGAGCACACCGTGCTCGACTATTTCGTCAACCTGTTCGGGCCCACGGGGCGCACCGTGATGATGGTGCTGCAGAACGTCGTGATGATCGCGACGTTCCTGTTCCTGATCCAGTTGAGCATCATCCTGGTGCCGAACGCAGGGCTGCAGACCTCGCCGAGCCTCGGATTGAATCTCGGCTGGGTGTTCCTGGCGGTGCCGGTCGGGGCGGCGCTGATCTTGCCGCCGATGGTGCGCAATGTGGTGATCGGCCTCGGGCGACTCGGATCGAGCGCGCGCATGGCCGTGATGCTGCCGCTGGCGGCGATCCTGATCATATGGTTCCTGGTGCCGGGTGGCGCGGAGGCACTTCGGCAGCCCGTGATCGGCATGCTGTCGGGCCTCAACATGGCGGCTGTGCTGCTGATCGTGTTCATGGCGGCGATCATTGCCGGCGTGCCGATCGGCATCGCGCTGGCGGTCGGCGCATTCGCGACCGCGCTGTTCTACCGGCCGGTCCATCCGATCATCGTGCCGACCAAGTTCGTCGGCCTGCTGTCCGACAGCTATCTGCTGCTGTCGGCGCCGCTGTTCATTCTCGCTGGCAACATCGCGGCGCGCGGCGGCGTCGCGCGCGTGCTGATCGACCTCGCCACGGCGCTGGTCGGACGCTTCCGCGGCGGTCTCGCCTACGTCAACATCGGCGACAGCATGATGTTCGGCGGCATCTCGGGCTCGGCGGTGGCCGACGTTTCGGCGCTCGGCACGTTCCTGATCCCGCAGATGGAGCGCAAGGGCTACGACCGCGATTTCGCGACGGCGCTGACCGTGTCGACCGCCGTCGTGGCGCCGATCATCCCGCCGTCGATCATCGCGGTGATCTTCGCATGGATGGCGGACGAGTCGGTCGCGGCCATGTTTGCGGCCGGCGTCATTCCTGGCATCCTCGTCGGCCTCGGCATGGCGGTACCGGTGTACATCATCTCGAAGCAGCGCAACTACCCGAGGGAAGCGCCGCCGACACTCAAGGAGTTCACCTGGGCGGTGCTGCGCGCGCTGCCGG
>JANOJW010000626.1:0-2421 GCA_031418955.1 Hyphomicrobiales bacterium
GAATTGCCCGCTGCAACCGCGGTCGAACTAGACAAGGTCAAGGCCATGGTCATGGCGGGAACGCTGGTCGGTGCGGCGAAAATCGGCGTGCGCGTCGGCAAGGTGATCGGCAAATTCAAGGTCGCGAAACACTTCGAATTACAGATCGACGACGGTTCATTCCGTTACGAGTTGAACGAGGAGAATGTCGCGGAGGAAGCTGCTCTCGATGGGCTGTACGTGATCCGCACAAGCGTCACCGCAAGCGATATGACGTCGGAACAAACCGTGCTGAATTACAAGAAACTCGCCGACGTCGAGCGCGCCTTCCGCACGCTGAAAGGCGTCGATCTGCACGTGCGTCCGATCCGACACCGGCTCGAAGATCGTGTCAAGGCACACATATTCCTGAGTATGTCGGCGTATTATGTGCAGTGGCACATGATGCAAGCCTGGGCACCGCTGACATTCCAGGATGAAGCCGAGGCAACCGCCGCGCGGCAGCGCGATCCCGTGGCGCCGGCGAAACGCTCGAAAGCGGCGCTCGACAAAGTACACACGCGCACACTCGCCGACGGCACGCCAGCCATGAGCTTCGGCCGACTGCTGGCGCATCTCGCGACCATCGTGCGCAACACGATGCGACCGAGCGGAGCCAGGCCCGGCGAAGCGACGTTCACACTCACGACGACACCGAACCCCAAGCAGCAGCGCGCCCTCGACCTGATCGCCGCCATCGCCCCGTAGCCAGTCACGCGCCCGCCGATTCAATCGCAAGCGATTGAAGACGAAGGAAATTTGTCATCGCACTGCGGGAACTTCGGGTTAATTGTACTGTGTCATAAGTTGCGGCGTGGATGGGTCTTGCGTGTGGGTCTCGCACAGCAGGGGCAGCGCGACAAGGTCGCGACGAGACCGGCGTAGAGACGCCGGCGCAGTGTGGCGATCGAATTGGGGACGTGGCGCTCAGGCCTGAGCGGGGGAGCCGCGGGGTCGGTAACCACGGGGAATGGCAGGTCCTTGGACGACACCTGCGGATCGAGGTCCGCAGGGGGGAAAAGCGCCCCTCTCGGCGACCAGGAATCCGTAGGCTGCGATGCACATCGTGGCGTGATGATGAAAGCCGCGCCAGCTGCGGCCTTCGAAATGCCCGAGGCCGACCTCCTGTTTGAGGTCCTGATAATCGCGCTCGATACGCCAGCGCATCATCGTGATATCGACCATGCGACCGAGTTTCATTTTCTTGGGCAGCGTCGAAAGCCAGAATTTTGTCGGCTCTTTCTCGCCCTTCGGCCATTCGATGAGCAGCCATTCCTCGGGCTCGCCGCCGGTGGTGCCGTCGCCCGCCGCGCGCACCCGCACGCGCTGGAAGCGCGAGGCCAGCGCCGTGTTCGTGCCGTCGCGCCACACGATCGTGCGCCAGGCCTTGCGCGGCAGGGTTTTGGCGAGATCGGCGGCGCCCATCGGCTCGGCGTCGGCCGGCGTCCGGCGGACCAGCGTGCTGCCCCGGACGGCCACCGCATACGCGAGCTCCAGAGCCGTCAGGCGTTTACGGAAAGAGAGATCGATGCCATAGGCGCCGTCCATCAGCACGGTGCCACGGGGCAAGCCGGCTGCGACCGCCCATTCGATCTGCGCCAGCGCCATTTTCGGCTTGGTCGCGAACTCGATTTCGTCGGGAACGCCCACTTTCTTCCGCCGCTCGCTGTCGTTGGCCCAGTTTTCCGGAAGATACAGCCGATACGCGACAGGCAGGCTGGCGTGATGATTGGCGAGCGACAGGGAAACGGCAATTTGGCAATTAGTCTGCTTGCCGACCTGGCCGCAATATTGATGCGACACACCCACGGAATGGACCCCGTGCTTTGGAAAACCCGTATCGTCGACGATCCAGGCTTCGATGGCCCCATGCCGCTCGATCTGCGGCAGCACCTGCTCGCGCACTTTCCCGAGCACCGCCGCGTCGGACCATTCGCCCTTGGCGAGAAAGTGCAGCAGCGACTGATGCTGGGCGCTCGTCTGGTCGGGCGCCGTCGCCGCCGCGATCGGCTCCGCGCTCTTCCTCGCGCACGGCAGCAGCAGCCCCGTGCAGTAATCCCGCATCGGCTCGACCCGCGCCGCATGGCCGATTACGCTTGCAAGCTCATCAAGATAAGCCGAGAAACGCTGCGTGCTCGCGTCCGATAGCTGCCTGTCCATCCGGGCCTCCCGCCGACCGAATCGGACACATCGCCGATTCGCCGCGGTCGCCCCCGATGACATAGTGACTCAGTACAAATAGTCCGGTCGCTCATAGCGCTTCGAGGAAGGCGAGCAGGCGGTCGCTCGGCTGGAAGCGGGCTCGCTTGCCTCGCTCGAACGGCTTGAGCTTTGCCAGGGCCGCCTCCTCGAGCGCGAGGTGCGCGTGCAGGTAGGTCTGCGTCGTCTCGATCGATTCATGAC
>JANOJW010000627.1:0-2058 GCA_031418955.1 Hyphomicrobiales bacterium
AGCACGAAGTCGCTGCGCGACAGCCCGCTGAAGCGGGTGCAGGAGCCGCTGGGCCGGCGTCCAGGCGGCGCGGTAACCAGTTGAGAGAACAGGCGTAACGGAGCGGGGAGCCCCAGCTTGAGGATCGAGGTCTCGTCAACCTCACTCAAGGACTGGAACTCCCCATGACCAAGCCTACCACCGCCTCGCCGCTGCGCCAGCGCATGACCGAGGATATGGTTGCCCGCCTGCTCCAACCGGGTACGCAACGCGGCTACATCCGTGGCTGTCTCAGGTTCGCGGCCTTCCTCAGACGCTCCCCCGAGACGGCCACGGCCGAGGATATCCGCCTGTTCCAACTGCATCTGGCCGAGAGCGGCATCAGCATCTGCTCGCGCAACCAGCACATGGTCGGCGTCGGCTTCCTGTTGCGCGTCACCATGAAGCGGCCTGATCTCGCCGAGGGCATCTACTACCTGCGCGAGCCCAAGAAGATCCCCAAGGTCATGAGCCCGCCTGAGGTCAAGCGGCTGATCGCGATGGCGCGGGGGCTTCAGGCCCAGGTGACATTGAGCCTCGCCTATGGCTGCGGCCTGCGGGCCGGTGAGGTCGTGCGGCTGAAGACCGGCGATATCGATCGCGCCCAGATGGTCATTCGTGTCGTGCAGTCGAAGGGTCGTAAAGATCGGCACGTCATGCTGTCGCCCACTCTGCTGGACCTGCTGCAGACGTGGTGGAGCGAGCGCACCAACCGCTACGACCTCGGCGTGCCCCGGAGCGAACTCTGGCTGTTCCCGGGGCGCCGCCCGAGTCTGCACAAAGGGGGGCTGCATCTGACGACGCGGCAACTGAGCCGGCTGTTCCATGATGCCACCGACGCCGCCGGCATCAAGACGGGCGTCTCGTTGCACACACTACGCCACTCGTTCGCGACGCACCTGCTGGAGCGCGGGATCGACATCCGGCTGATTCAGGCGCTGCTCGGACACGACAAGCTCGACACGACCGCCCATTACACGCGGGTCGCCACCGGCATGATCTCCAGCATCACCAGCCCGCTCGATGATCTCGGCCTGACCGCCCGGAGCCTGATCAAGGGCAAGCGTCGAGCCCCATCGCGAGGCAAGAAGGGAGAGCCGCCGGCCGAGTAGCGGCGGCCCATGCCCCGGCCAGATCTGGAGGTCGCGGACATCTTCCGCGATCACGGTGCCGCTTGGCGCGACGCCAATCGCGGCCACGTGAGCCTTGGGCAATTGAAAGTCATGAGTGCGATCGAGCGCTGCCGCACGGCTGTGCTCGGCGGCCATGTCGCGCGCTGTGAGAACGCGGCGTGCGGCCATACGCTCATCTCGTTCAATAGTTGCCGCAATAGACACTGCCCGAAGTGTCAGGGCGCCGCCTCGCGTAAGTGGCTGGCCGAGCGGGAAGCCGAGTTGCTTCCCGTACCGTACTTCCATGTCGTCTACACATTACCCAGTCAGCTGCGCGACGTGGCCTACCAGAACAAGGCCGTGGTCTATGGCCTGCTGATGAAGGCGTCGGCCGAGACCACGCTGCAGATCGCCGCCGATCCCAAGCATCTCGGCGCCCGCATCGGCATCACCGCCGTCCTGCATACATGGGGCTCCGCCATGACGCACCATCCGCACGTGCACATGATCGTGCCGGGTGGCGGACTCGCGCCGGTTGCGAGTGGGCAACCGAAGGCGCAGCAAGGAGTCGACGGCACCAAGTGGATCGCGGCCAAGCCGGACTTCCTGGTGCACGTCAACGTGTTGTCGGCCCTGTTCCGGGGTAAGTTCCTCAGCCTGCTCACCCAGGCGCACCGCGACGGCCGCCTGCAGTTCCATGGGCATCTCATCGGCCTCGCCGACACCAAGACCTTCAAGCGGTTCCTGGGGCCGCTGCGCCAGATCAAGTGGGTGGTCTACTGCAAGGACCCGTTCGGCGGCCCCGAACAGGTGCTGCGCTACCTGTCGCGCTACACACACCGGGTCGCCATCTCCAATCGCCGGCTGGTCGCCGCCGACGATGGCGGCGTCTCGTTCCGCTGGAAAGACTATCGCGTCAAAGGCCCCG
>JANOJW010000628.1:0-4221 GCA_031418955.1 Hyphomicrobiales bacterium
AGCTGCGGCCTCCTTCTGGCGGATCGACTCGAGCTTGGACCGTGAAACCATACGAAAACCTCCGAGACAGGCTCTGAGCGTCAGATCCACTCACGGGACTTGGCCGCCCCTCACCCTAACCCTCTCCCCATTGCAGGTGCAGGGCAATGGGGAGAGGGAACTTTTATCTCCAAGCCGTCTCGTCACTCAGCACCGTGACCAGTGCGTCGCGACAGGCAGCGGCGAGCTTGTCGCCCTTGGCCTTGCTGGCGCGGCGCGCATCGCCCACCACGCCCGACTCCGTAAAGCTGGCGAACGGGCGATACTGCGCGACGCCCTCCGGGTGCGGCGTCGAGCGCATGGGCCCCACCGCCTGGGCAAGCTTGTCGCGGCGCACCAGATCAGGCGCCAGTGCCAGCATCAGGCTGGTCTCGCCCTCGCAGGCGTGACGCACGCGCTCCTGGTCCTCGAGGATCGCCGGCATCGCCGGCTGCGCCAGCTCGAAATAAGTGGTGGCGCGCAGGGTGAGCGCCGTCTCGACGGCGAAATCGGGGAGGAACGCCGACAACGCCGCGATGTTGCCGCCGTGGCCGTTGACGATGAACACCCGCTTGAAGCCGTGCCGACCGATGCTCTTCAAGAATGCCAGCAGCACGGCGCGGTAGGTCGGGATATCGAACGTGAACGTTCCGCCGAACGCCATGTGGTGCTCGGCCATGCCGCACCACAACGTCGGCGCGACGACGACGGGGCGCTCGGGGGCACAAGCCTCCGCCGCGAGCTTGCAGACCGCCTCGCACAGCACGGTGTCGACGCCGACGGCGAGATGTGGCCCGTGCTGCTCCATCGAGGCGACGGGCAACATGACGATGGCCTTGCGGGCGGCCAGATCCCGCAGCTCCGGCGCGGTCAGCTCGCGCCACATCACCGATTGCGTCATGATCGCCTCTCGCCGACATCGTCCTCGACGTCACCGCTTGTGTGGGCGGGGGGCGGCGGTTAGTCAACGGCCATGCCCCGCTATCGCCTCATCCTCGAATACGACGGCACGCCGTTCGTCGGCTGGCAGGTCCAGCCCGACAGCGCCTCCGTGCAGGGGCGGCTGCAGGAGGCGATCCTTGGATTCAGCGGCGAGCGCGTGAGCGTGCGCGGGGCGGGGCGCACCGATGCCGGCGTGCATGCGCGGGGTCAGGTCGCCCACATCGATCTCGCGAAGGCTTGGGACCCCTACAGGGTCCGCGAGGCGTTGAACTTCCACCTGAAGCCGGACCCGATCTCGGTGGTGGACGCGGCGCGTGTCGCCGATGAGTTCGATGCGCGCTTCTCGGCGACGGGGAGGCACTACCTGTACCGCATCCTCGCGCGCCGGTCGCCGCCCGCGCTCGACGCCAAACGCGTGTGGTGGGTGGCGCGCCCGCTCGACGTGGCGGCGATGCTCGAGGCCGCGCGGCATCTCGTCGGCCATCATGATTTCACGACGTTCCGCTCGGCGTCGTGCCAGTCGCGCTCGCCGGTGAAGACGCTCGACGCGCTGGAGGTTAGTACCGCGGGCGAGGAGATCCGCATCGAGGCGTCGGCGCGTTCGTTCCTGCACCACCAGGTGCGCTCGATGGCCGGCACGTTGAAGCTCGTCGGCGAGGGGCGCTGGCGGCCCGACGACGTCGCGTCGGCGCTCGCCGCGCGGGACCGGTCGCGCTGCGGGGCCATGGCGCCGTCGGCGGGGCTCTATCTCATGCGGGTCGATTATCCGGCGGGCGTGTAGGTCCTGCGCGCGCATCCCCTCTCCCCGCACTCTTCACTCGTGCGGGGAGAGGGTTAGGGAGAGGGGCGGCAACACGCACAGACCGAGCAAGTGGCCGCCCCTCACCCTAACCCTCTCCCCATGCAAGAGCAGCGCATGGGGAGAGGGGACGAGCGTGCGCAAATCTGCATAGACTGATCCAGCGAACGGGCGCGGGGGGGAGAATTGAGCGGCGTCGAGGACAGGAAGCCGCCGGGCGAGATCAGCCAGCGCTCGGGGTTGCTCGATCGCGTGCCGATGCTGGCGCCGTTCCGGGTGCGCGCGTTGCGCTTCCAGTGGCCAGCCGATCTCTTGACCAACTGCGCCTTCGAGATGGAAACCATTATCCTCGGGTGGTGGATCTATACCGAAACCGGCTCCGTCTGGCTGCTCACCGCGTTCGGCGCCCTGCACTTCTTCGGCACGGTGGTGGCGCCGGTCCTGGGCGTGGTCGGCGATCGCATCGGCCAGCGGCGACTACTCGCAATCATGCGGGCAATCTATACGGGGCTCGGCGTAACGACGCTCCTCATGGCGGCAACCGGCCGCATGACGCCCACATCGGTGTTCGTCGTCGCCTCGCTGATGGCGTGCGTGCGCACCTCCGACATCAGCGTGCGCACCGCGCTCGTCGCCGACATGGTGCCGCCCGGTTCCCTCACCGCCGCCGTCGGGTTCTCGCGCACCACCGGCGACGTCGCGCGCATCGCCGGCGCGCTGACCGGGGCGAGCCTGTTTGCGATGTTCGGCATCGAGCGGGCCTATCTGGTGATCGTCGCGTTCTATGCGCTGGGCTGCGGGCTGACGCTGGCGGCGGCCTACGGTCGCGCGGGCCAAGCGCAGGCAACCGCTGCGCTGCAGGTGAAATCGCGCGGCTCGGCCTGGCGCGACTTGCGCGAGGGCCTGGCCTATGTCTGGACGACGCCGCACATGCTCGCCGGCATGTGGCTCGCGGTGCTGGTCAATCTGACAGCGTTCCCGTTCTCGGGCGGCCTGATGCCGTACCTCGCGCGCGAGGTGTACGGGGTCGACAAGATCGGCCTTGGGTATCTGGTGGCGAGTTGGGCGACGGGTGCGTTCATCGGCTCGATCTCGCTCAGCGCGGTGAGCCCGAAGCTGCGGCTCGGGCGGGTGATGATCATCGGCTCGCTGGTCTGGCATGCGATGCTGCTCGGCTTGTCGCAGACGTCGGCGTTTCAATATGGCCTCGCATGCCTGATGCTGGCCGGCTTCGCGCAGAGCTTCAGCATGGTGGCGCTGGCCGCGATGCTGGTGCGCACGTCCGACCTGCAATACCGCGGCCGGGTGATGGGGGTGCGCTCGCTCGCGACCTATAGTTTGCCGATCGGGCTGTTGGGCCTCGGCGCCATGCTGGGCCCGTTCGGGTTCCGCACGACGACGGCCATTGCAGCGGTCGGCGGGATCGCCCTGACACTTGCGATCGTGCTCAGATGGCGCGGCGCGATCTGGTCGGCGGATGCACCGGCCAACCGGCGGTGAGCGGTCGGCGGTTGCCCATCGGATTACAATGTGACGCTGTAGGGGAAAAGCGGCCGGACCCGGCAACTTCGCGGCGCCGATGACCCCGAAGCGGACGTCGGCAGCATCGTAGGGCGCAATAGCGCGCGCACAACGCTTTCCACACGTGCAGGCATCGAACGCGCGTATTGCGCCGTGACGTCCTCCGCTGCAAGTCGGCGCAATACGCGCGTTGAGCATTGAGGTCATGAAAATGTCGGCGGGCGCGCTATTGCGCCCTACGGCACCTGCCCGGTCACGGAAGAGAGTGGTCCATGGGGTTGCCGTCGACGATGGGACGTTGGCCCATTGCGATGCCGGCGCAATCTTGCCGCGCGTTTGACCATCAACTCCGATGATACGGGTGGCCCGCGAGAATGGTCGTTGCGCGATAGAGCTGCTCGGCGAGGACGGCGCGGGCGAGGCCGTGCGGCAGCGTCAGGGGGCCGAGCGAGAGGGAGAGGCGCGCGGCTCCCCTGACCTCGGGCCCATGGCCGTCCGGGCCGCCGAGCAGAAACGCGGCCACCCGCGTGCCGCCGTCGCGCTCGGCGCCGAGCCAGCGGGCGAACGGCTCGCTCGCCAGGGCGCGGCCGGTCTCGTCGAGCATCACGATGGTGTCGGCGTCCCGGACTGCGGCGAGCAGGCGGGTCGCCTCCTCGGCCTTTCGTTCGGCGGCAGAGGTTCGGCGCGATTCGGTGATCTCGATCTCGCGCAAAGGGCCAAGGCCCGACACACGGCCGTTGCCGATGCGGCCGGCGTAGCGGTCGACGAGGACACGCTCGGCGTCGTCCTTGAGGCGGCCGACGGCGGCGATCAGGAGCTGCATGCGGCGCCTCCAGCCGGGACGGACTTGCGCCGCGCGTGACTGCTTTTCCCCGGCCCTTCAGTTGCCCACACGGCAACCGGGCCTTTCCCTGGCCCTTCAGTTGCCCACACGGCAACCG
>JANOJW010000629.1:0-3894 GCA_031418955.1 Hyphomicrobiales bacterium
CACGGCGCGCCGACGTTCCGACGCGGTC
The DNA here is from genome assembly GCA_031418955.1 of Hyphomicrobiales bacterium. Classification (GTDB taxonomy): domain Bacteria; phylum Pseudomonadota; class Alphaproteobacteria; order Rhizobiales; family Hyphomicrobiaceae. The sequence goes on from JANOJW010000629.1 coordinate 29, forward strand.
GACGATGGTGCGCGACGAGCCGGTGCATGCGCTGGCCGACGTGTGCCGGGCGTGCGGACCATGGAACGTCATCGCGCTCGCCGACGCCACCGTGCCATCACGTGGCGAAGAGATCCACCGTCTGTTCGACGAGGTCGCGGACATGACCGGCGTGGTGTTCGCGGGGCCGAGGGCGCGCACGACGCAGGGGCCGGTGGTCGTTGCACTCGAGGATGCCGCGCAACTCGACGGCATGTTACGCGCCGCGCGCCGTCTGCTGGAGCCAGAGAGCGGCGAGCGGGTGGTGGTGGTGCTGGTGGCTGACGACGAGACGGGCCTTGGCGAGCTCGAGGCCCAGGTGCGGCTGGCGGTGGGCGGCGACGATGGGATGGTGATCCTGAGGGCTGTGCCCTCGCACGGCTCGCCGCTCGGGCCGTCCGAGTCGATCCGGCGGCTCAACGGCGGTTTCGTGATTGTCGAGCTGGGCGGCATGCTGGTGCCGGCCGAGGGGTCGCTGCGCCATCTCACGTTGTCGCTCGAATGTCCGCTGTTCGTGGTACGCTGACAGCGCACTCATCCAGGATCAATGGCATGGCTAACGACGACGTCATTGCACGACTTGCGGCGACCATCAGGGCTCGCCGTGCAGAGACGGCGGCGAACTCCTACACGCGCCAGCTGCTCGATGCGGGCCCGGAGATGTGCGCCAAGAAACTCGGCGAGGAGGCGATCGAGACGGTGATCGCCGGCGTTCACCAGACCGATATAGCGTTGACGGCGGAGGCGGCCGATCTCGTGTATCACCTGCTGGTGTTGCTCGAGGTGCGCGGCGTGCCCTGGTCGGCCGTAGCGACCGTACTCGAAGGCCGCATGGGGACCTCGGGTCTCGCCGAGAAAGCCGCGCGAGGCGGACAAGAGGCCGGGAAAGGTAACTAGCCGTGCGTGATGTCCTGGAACCAGGGGACCAGCCGCTCGACAATCGCGGCCAGATCCAATACTCGCCCTATCGCACATTCTCGCGCGACGAGTGGGCGCGGCTGCGCGCCGATACGCCGATGACGCTGGTGCCGCGGGATCTGGAATCGCTGCAGGGCCTGATCGATGAGCTGTCGATCGAGGAGGTGGAGCAGATCTACCTGCCGATGTCGCGGCTGCTCAATCTCTATGTCGCCGCCTCGCAGGAGCTGCATACCGTCTCGTCCCGCTTCCTTGGCCGTCGCGATGGCCGTGTGCCGTTCATCATCGGCTGCGCGGGCTCGGTGGCGGTCGGCAAGAGCACAACGGCGCGCGTATTGAAAGCACTGCTCGCCCGCTGGCCCGATCATCCGCGCGTCGACCTCATCACCACCGACGGGTTCCTATGGCCCAACCGCGAACTCGAGACGCGCGGCCTGATGCAGCGCAAAGGCTTTCCCGAGAGCTTCGATACGACGCGGCTGCTGAACTTCCTCGGCGACGTGAAGTCCGGCAAAGCCAATGTCGGGGCGCCGGTCTATTCGCATTTCCACTACGACATCATTCCGGGCCAGCAGGCGATCGTCGATCGCCCCGACATCCTGATCGTCGAGGGACTCAATGTGCTGCAGCCGGCACGACTGCCCAAGGACGGCGAGGCGATCCCGTTCGTCTCCGACTTCTTCGATTTCTCGATCTACATCGATGCGGAGCCGGACGTGATCCGGTCGTGGTATGTGGCGCGCTTCATGCGCCTGCGTCAGACGGCGTTCCGCGATCCGGCCGCCTACTTCCACCGCTATGCGTCACTGACCAACGAAGAAGCGGTGGCCCAGGCGATGGAGATCTGGACCTCGATCAATGCGAAGAACCTCGAAGAGAATATCGTGCCGACCCGCCAACGAGCACGACTGATCCTGCGCAAGGGGCGGGACCATCGGGTCGAGGGCGTGGCGCTGCGCAAGCTGTGACGGGCGGCGGCAGGCGGATCATAGATTGGATAAGCGTAAACGGGGCGGAGTTGACATCCGCCCCGCCCCTAGCGGTCAGTCGGCTTGGCCTCACGCGGCCTCTCGCACCACCTCGTCGTTGATGGCGATGGCACCGTCGCGGACGCCGACGCGCACGGTCTCGCCGTCGTTGATCACGCCAGCGATGATCATTTCGGCGAGTGCATCCTGCACGTTGCGCTGGATCACCCGCTTCAAGGGCCGGGCGCCGTAGGCCGGGTCATAGCCCCGATTGGCGAGCCACGTGCGGGCAGAATCATCGAGCACCAGCGTGATCTTGCGATCGGCCAGCAACTTCTGCAACCGCGCCAGCTGGATGTCGACGATGCGGGACATCTCGCTCCGCTCGAGCCGGCTGAAGACGAGGATCTCGTCGAGCCGGTTCAAGAACTCCGGGCGGAAGCGGGTCTTGACCTCGGCGAGCACGTATTCGCGCGCGGCCTTCATGTCGCCGCCGTCCTTCACCGTCACGAGATACTCGCCGCCGATGTTGGATGTGAGGATGATCAGCGTGTTCTTGAAGTCGACGGTGCGGCCCTGGCCGTCGGTGAGACGGCCGTCGTCCAACACCTGCAGAAGCACGTTGAACACGTCCGGGTGCGCCTTCTCGATCTCGTCGAACAGGATCACCTGGTAGGGCCGCCGGCGCACGGCCTCGGTCAGCGCGCCGCCCTCCTCGTAGCCGACATAGCCCGGGGGCGCGCCGATCAGACGGGCGACCGAGTGCTTCTCCATGTACTCCGACATGTCGATGCGCAGCAACGCGCTCTCGTCGTCGAACAGGAACTGCGCCAGCGCCTTGGTCAGCTCGGTTTTGCCGACGCCGGTGGGTCCCAGGAACATGAACGAGCCGATCGGCCGATTGGGGTCCTGCAGCCCGGCACGGGCGCGTCGCACGGCCTTCGACACGGCCTTCACCGCGTCGGCCTGCCCGACGACGCGCGCTCCGATCGCCGTCTCCATGCCGAGCAGTTTTTCCTTCTCGCCCTCGAGCATGCGGTCAACCGGCACACCGGTCCAGCGCGAGACGACACCGGCGATATGGTCGGGTGTCACCGCTTCCTCGACCATAGGCATGCCGCGGCCGTCGCCTCCTGCAGCCTCCATGGCCTTCAACTGCTTCTCGATGGCGGGGATGCGGCCGTACGAAATCTCGCCCGCGCGCGTGTAGTCGCCGCGACGCTGGGCCTGCGCCAGCTCGACGCGGAGCTTGTCCAGCTCCTCCTTCAGTTTCTGGGCGGATCCGAGCTTCGCCTTCTCGGCTTCCCATCGTGCGGTGAGGGCACGCGAACTCTCCTCGAGATCCGCGATGCCACGGTCGAGCTTCTGCAGGCGGTCCTTGGAGGCGGCGTCGGTTTCCTTGCGCAAGGCTTCGCGTTCGATCTTCATCTGCATGAGATCGCGGTCGATGCGGTCGAGCTCCTCGGGCTTGCTGTCGATCTCCATCTTCAAGCGCGACGCCGCCTCGTCCATCAGATCGATCGCCTTGTCGGGCAGGAAGCGGTCGGTGATGTAGCGGTTCGACAGCGTCGCCGCGGAGACGAGCGCCGAGTCGGTGATGCGCACGCCGTGGTGCAGCTCGTATTTCTCCTTGAGGCCGCGCAGGATCGAGATGGTGTCCTCGACCGACGGCTCGCTGACGAACACCGGCTGGAAGCGGCGAGCGAGTGCCGCATCCTTCTCGATGTGCTTTCGGTACTCGTCGAGCGTGGTGGCGCCGACACAGTGCAACTCGCCGCGGGCCAGCGCGGGTTTCAGCAGGTTTCCGGCATCCATGGCGCCCTCGGACTTGCCGGCGCCGACGATGGTGTGCAGCTCGTCGATGAAGACGATGGTCTGGCCTTCGTCTTTCGCCAGCTCGGACAAAACGGTCTTCAGGCGTTCCTCGAACTCGCCACGGAACTTGGCGCCCGCCAGCAGCGC
>JANOJW010000630.1:0-7163 GCA_031418955.1 Hyphomicrobiales bacterium
CCTATATGCGCGCGCCAAGCACGGGGCGGAGCGCGTCGCCATCGTTGATTTCGACGTTCACCACGGCAACGGCACGCAGGATATCTTCTGGTCGGACAAGGACTTGTTCTTTGCCTCGACGCACCAGATGCCGCTCTATCCGGGCACCGGCGCACTCGCCGAGACCGGCGTCGGCAACATCTGGAACGCGCCGCTGCGGCCGGGCGATGGCGGCGAGCCGTTCCGCCAGGCCTTCGAATCGCGCATCATCCCGGCCTTGAAGAGCTTCGGGCCCGACATCGTGCTGATCTCGGCCGGCTTCGATGCGCATCGCGACGATCCGCTCGCCAATCTGGCACTGGTCGAGGCGGATTTCGGCTGGGCCACCGAAAAGCTGGTCGAGGTCGCGGCGAAACATGCGCAGGGGCGACTCGTGTCGATGCTCGAGGGCGGGTACAATCTGGCGGCGCTCGGACGTTCCGCGGCCGCCCATGTGAAGGGGCTGATGACCGTCGGCGGGTGACGATCCCGGCTGGCGCCGTCGAATGCCCTCGAAGGAGTTATGATGCAGATGGCAGCGACACGATTGGCGCAGCGCTATGCCGACATCAAGGAGATGAGCTTCGAGCGGGCGCTCAAGGAACTCGAGAGCATCGTCGGCCGGCTCGAGCGCGGCGACGTCGAGCTCGAGGAATCGATCAATATCTATGAGCGCGGCGAGGCGCTGAAAGAGCATTGCGACCGGCTGCTGAAGCAGGCCGAAGCCAAGGTCGAGAAGCTGACCTTCGGCCCCGACGGCAGCCCGAAGGGCACCGAGCCCTTCGAGCCGGAGCAGGGGTGAGCTGTCGGCACACCGGCTTTGACGGTTCGCCGCCGGAACACCTGCGCGCTACGCCCGTCGCACGCGAGCACGGCCATACAGGCGGCAGGCGGGGTCGGGGAGCGGCATCTGGAACCGCCATGTCGGGAAGAGCCCTGCACTTGGAGCAGTCCCGACGCGTAACGGCACCGGGACATCGGGTCTCGGCCACACGTGCAGTCGGACGTCTACCCGACCTTTGCTCACACCTCGTTGGCCTGCACGGCGCGGCCGAGCGCACCGAGTGCGGCCTTGACGATGGCCGTGGCGTTGAGGCCGGCCAGCTCGTACATGCGCTCGGGCTTGTCGTGGTCGATGAACACGTCGGGCAGCACCAGCGGGCGCACCTTGAGGCCGCGGTCGAGACGGCCAGAGTTGGCGAGATGCTGCAGCACGTGGCTGCCGAAGCCGCCGACCGAGCCTTCCTCGATGGTGATCAGCACCTCGTGCTCGCGCGCGAGGCGGTCGATCAGCTGGGTGTCGAGCGGCTTCATGAAGCGCGCATCGGCGACCGTGGTCGACAGGCCGAAGGCTGAGAGCTGGTCGGCGGCGATGCACGCCTCGGCAAGCCGCGTGCCGAGCGAGAGGATCGCCACCGTGGTGCCTTCGCGGATGATGCGCCCGCGCCCGATCTCGAGCGGGCGCCCTTCCGCCGGCATCTCCACGCCGACGCCGTCGCCGCGCGGATAGCGGAACGCCGACGGCCGGTCGTCGATTGCAACGGCCGTCGCCACCATGTGCTTCAACTCGGCCTCGTCGGCTGCCGCCATGATCACGAACTCCGGCAGGCAACCGAGGTAAGCCAGATCGAACGAGCCCGCATGCGTCGGCCCGTCGGCGCCGACGAGGCCCGCGCGGTCGAGTGCGAAGCGCACGGGCAGCCGCTGGATCGCGACGTCGTGCACGATCTGGTCGTAGGCGCGTTGCAGGAACGTCGAGTAGATGGCGCAGAAGGGCTTGTAGCCCTCGGTCGCGAGGCCGGCCGCGAAGGTGACGCCGTGCTGCTCGGCGATGCCAACGTCGAACGTGCGCTCGGGAAACGCCTTGCCGAACAGGTCGAGGCCGGTGCCCGACGGCATCGCGGCGGTCACGGCGACGATCTTGGAGTCCTTTTTCGCTTCCGCGATCAGGCTCTCGGCAAACACCTTCGTGTAGCTCGGCGCGTTGGCCTTGGGCTTCTCCTGCGCGCCGGTGACGACGTTGAAGATGTTGACGCCGTGATACTTGTCGGCTGCGGCTTCGGCTGGCGGATAGCCCTTGCCCTTCTTGGTCACGACATGCACGAGGATCGGTCCGCTCGGGGCCTCGCGCACGTTCTTCAGCACGGGAAGCAGCACGTTGAGATCGTGCCCGTCGATCGGCCCGACGTAGTAGAAGCCGAGCTCCTCGAACCAGGCGCCGCCCTGCCAGAGATGGCGCGTATAGCCTTCCATGCGCGCGGCGCGGCGCTCCCAGTTCTTGGGCAGGTGCTTCGCCAGCTGCTTGGCCACCTCGCGGAAATGCAGATAGGCGCCCGACGAGGTGATGCGCGCCAGATAGGTCGAGAGTGCCCCGACCGGCGGCGCGATCGACATGTCGTTGTCGTTGAGGACGACGATCAGTCGCTCGTTGCGGGCGCCGGCGTTGTTCATCGCCTCGTAGGCCATGCCGGCCGACATGGCGCCGTCGCCGATCACGCAGACAACATTGTTGGTGCGTCCGTCGAGGTCACGCGCGACCGCCATGCCGAGGCCGGCCGAGATCGACGTCGAGGAGTGCGCGGCGCCGAACGGGTCGTACTCGCTCTCGACGCGCCGGGTGAAGCCCGAGAGGCCACCGCCCCGGCGCAGCGTGCGGATGCGGTCGCGCCGGCCGGTGAGAATCTTGTGGGGATAGGCCTGGTGGCCAACGTCCCAGATCAGCCGGTCGCGGGGCGTGTCGAAGATCCGGTGCAGCGCCACAGTCAGCTCGACCACGCCCAGGCCCGCGCCCAGATGTCCGCCGGTCACCGAGACGGCGTCGATCATCTCCTGGCGCAAGTCGTCGGCGAGCTGGCGCAGCTCCGCGTCGGGGAGGCGGCGCAGGTCGGCTGGGAGTTCGACCTTGTCGAGGATCGGGGTCTTGCTGGTCATGGCACCATCATACGCTCGAAACCACAGGATACGCTCGAAACCACAGGCTCGATCAGGCGCTCCCGCACGGTGCGCCATGGCTATCACCTTGTAATCCGGCGCGAGGCGCACGGGAAGTCGGACACGACGGTCATCGACCGCTGTTCACCGTATCGCGCGGCGGATTTGTGCAGGGCAGCCGCACGATTTCGTCGGATCACGTCACGATATTGTGACGCCGTGTGACTAGGCCCTGCGGTCTACTGCCACGGCTGGGCGGCTCAATTCCTATACCGAAGTCTTGTCGCGACTGACAGGCCGCCTCGGCATCTTCTTCTTGGCATTGACCGGAGGCACCCATGCAATCCCGCGCTGTTGTGACAATCCTGACCCTCGCCGTCGCCCTGATGCTCGTTCCCGACTCGGCCGAAGCCCGCAAGCGCCGCAATGGCAACGGCAATGGGAATGGGAATGGGAATAGCGTCGTGGTCAACCCCGACCCGCGCACCACCGCCAATCAAGCAACGATCCTCGGACGCTATGCCACCCGCAACGACGAGCGACTGACGCGGTCGCAGCGGTTCTTCACGCAAGTCGCCTATGATCAGGGTAGGTGATGCGGTGGGGTAGAAACCTGCACCCGGCGCAGACCCGACGCGTCACGGCACAGCGTCGTCGGGTATTGGCCGAGGCGCGGGCGCCACTTGCCCGAGCGCCGGCGATCTGGTCTTGTGCAGGGTTCCGGATGTCGGCCCATCGCAAGCGCATCCTCGCACACCGGGGCCGACGCTGGCCCACAGATTTTCTGCCAGACCTTTCGAGAAGCTTGAGCAATCTGGGCATCAGCTTCTCGAACCTCGGTCGCCACGACGAAGCGCTGACCGCAGACATAGAGGCCATCACCATCAATCGAGCACTTGCCGCCGACCTGCCCACGGCCTTCCTGCCGAGCCTCGCATCGAGTTTGCACAATTTCGGAATCCGTCTTTCAAATCTAGGCCGGCACACGGAAGCACTCACCGCAACCAAAGAGGCTGTGAACATTCGACGAATGTTGGCAATGGAGAAGCCCGACATTTTTTTGAGAGACCTCGCGAGTAGCCTGTCCAACTTCAGCATAAATCTCTCAAACCTCGGTCGTCACGATGAGGCGCTAGTAGGCATTGCTCGTCTGATGCCGCGCCGTGACCATCCTTCACGGCGATGCGGCCGACATAGGCACCCATCGTCGACTGGTGGTCGAGCGGGCGATAGGCGATCTCGCCGGACCGTCTCTCGTTAGGCCGCGACCTTGGCGCCGCCTGTCGACTTAACGAGGTCGATCGCCGCGAGGCAGTCGCGCTTGATCTTGTAGCCTTCGCCGGACACGGCAATCACCCGTCCGTTCGCGGCCAGCAGACGCCACCGCCATTCCTTGGCCGCGTCCTTGAACACGCTGAAAGTGAGCTGTTTGGTTGTCGCTTGCTCGGGCTCCAGGCACGACTCATCGTACTCTCGCATCCGCTCGTCGCTGATCGCGCCGACGGAATGCAAGTCGGACATGGACTCATGAAGCGCTGCAAATGCTTCACTCTTCGGGCGTCTCGGCATCTCGCTCGAGCTCCAACAGTTTGGCTTCCGAACATAGCATGTCGATGGCGACGTCGGTCAGCGCAAGATAGTCGATCGCGGCTTGCTTGTACTTTGCGAGTTCGGCCGGATCGAGATCTTCCTGGTCGTTTTTCGCAAAGCCGTAAATGAAGAACGCCTTGTGGCCCTTTCGGATGGCAATGATCGCGCGATAGCCGCCGGAGCGACCCTTGCCCGCACGTGCGATGCGCTGCTTGATCAAGCCGCCACCGAGGTCGGCATCGACGAGGCCGCGGCTTGCCCGCGCGATGGCCTCGACCAGCCCGTCATGCCCGATCCGTTCGCGGCGAGCGAAGCGTGCGAACCAGCGGTTCAGGAAGATCCGCACGCCCCGCCCCCTCGCAGCAGGATCAATTCGGGCGCAGCTTGCGCACCACGTCATCGGGCGGCAGGTGCCGCTCGCCCGGCTCATAGCGCCAGTCGACCATCACGCCGCGGCCGTCCTTCACCGCCGTGCGGCCGACATAGGCGCCCATCGTCGACTGGTGGTCGAGGGCGCGATAGGTGATCCAGCCGAACGGCGTCATGTGCTTCAGGCCCGCCATCGCCGCGACCAGCTTCTCGGTGTCCGTCGAGCCAGCCTTCTTCAGCGCCTCGGCCACCGTGTAGATCGCCGAATAGCCGACCACGGAGCCCAGCCGCGGATAGTCGTTCCACCGGGCGCGGTAGGCCGCGACGAACGCGGTGTGCTCCGCCGTCTGGATCTGGTCCCACGGATAGCCGGTGACGATCCAGCCCGTCGGGGCTTCGTCCTTCAGCGGATCCAGATACTCGGGCTCGCCGCCCAGCAGCGACAGCACGGCGACGGACTTGAACAGGCCGCGCGTGGTGCCCTCGCGCACCAGCTTCTGCAGGTCGCCGCCGAAGGTGACGTTGAAGATCGCGTCGGGCTTGGCGTCGGCAATGGCTTGCACGACGGCGCCGGCCTCGATCTTGTTCAGCGGCGGGGCCTGTTCGGCGACGAACTCGACGCCGGGCTGCTTGGCCTGCATCAGCGCCTTGAACCAGCCGGCGGCCGACTGGCCGTATTCGTAGTTCGGGTAGATCACCGCCCAGCGCTTCTTGTCGAGCTTCACCGCCTCGTCGACCAGCATCGAGGTCTGCATGTAGGTCGAGGCGCGCAGCCGGAAGGTGTACTTGTGGCCGGCCTCCCAGACGAGCTTGTCGGTCAAGGGCTCGGCGGCGACGAACAGGATCTTGCGCTGCTTGGCGAAGTCGGAGACCGCGAGGCCGACGTGGGACAGGAAACCGCCGGTCAGCAGCACGACGTTTTCGCGGCTGACCAGCTCCTCGGCGACCCGCACGGCATCGCCCGGCGTCGCGTTATCGTCGCGCGAGACGACCTCGAGCTTCTTGCCCAGAATGCCGCCGGCCTTGTTGATCTCCTCGACCGCCAGCTCCCAGCCCTTCTTGTAGGGCTCCAGGAAGGCTGGAATGGCCTTGTAGGAGTTCAGCTCGCCGATCTTGATGGTGTCCTGAGCGCGGACAGATCCAGCACCGCCTGCGGCGACGAGCGTGACGAGCGCCACACCGAGTAATCGTTTCATGGAAGTCTCCCTGCGGGCCGTCGCATCCCCGATGCAGCGGGCTGGCGATGCCTCCAAGTGGCACCCTGTGGCAGTTGTGCCTTGGACCCCTCACACATGCGCGTCTTGTCCGCCGATTCAAGGGGCGCGGCCCGCTTATTTTGCACCCCAGCATCGCGCCGGACGCCCCAGGCCCTCAGCAAGCGAGAGATAGCATCGGGCTTGGCGATGGCTGCAGGAGGTGTCAGATACCCGACGACTGCCCGCGCGGCACGTGCACGATCGTTGGATGTCGGGTGTCTAGATTCCGATGGGGCGCACGGTACGCCGAGGGGTATCGGACACCGACACGCGCCGTCCAGGACCACTCCGACTGTACGTGTCGGGTATCTGACATCTGCCAGAGGCACTGATGCAACTCACCGATCACGAGCAGGCGATGCTTTCGGGCGCGGAAGGTCCGGCGCGCAAGTTTGCCATGCAGCAGATCGTCAAGGTCGGCCGCTTCTTCGACGCCAAGGACACGGTTGCGATCAGCCAAGTCCACATCATGGCCGACCCTGAAGCCCTGGGCGAGGCAGGCACGGCGTTCCTGGAAGGCCTCGCAACGCTGCCGCTGGAGCACCGCCGTGTGCGCGTGCCGACCATCACCGATCCGCGCGGCGTCGACTTCGCCGCCTACAAGCGGTTAGGCCAGACCGACGCCATGGCCGACCTCGAGCGCCGCGCCACCTCAGCCTTCGAGGCGCTGGGCGTGATGATGACCAACACCTGTATCAATTATCAGTCGATCATCCCGCCCGTGCTGGGCGAGCATATTGCGTTCGGCGACACGGGCTCCTCGATCTATGCCAACAGCGTGCAGGGCGCGCGCACCAACTTCGAAGGCGGGCCGTCGGCGCTCGCCGCCGCGCTCACCGGTCGCTCGCCGCGCTACGGCTTCCACTTGGACGAGCGCCGCCGCGGCACCACGCATTTCGAGGTCACCGACCGTCCGGGCGATCTCGCCGAATGGGGGGCGCTCGGCGGCCTCGTCGGGCGCGCGATGGGCTCTTATTGGGAGGTGCCGGTGCTGTCGGG